>NZ_DATMGA010000019.1:0-71330 GCF_035555955.1 Eoetvoesiella sp.
GCGTTCACGGGCTCGGGCAGCAATATCGCCTATTGCGCGGCCAAGGGGGCCCTGGACACGATGACGATCTCCCTGGCGCGGGCCTTTGCGCCCAAAGTGCGGTTCCTGTGCGTTTCGCCCGCGGCGGTCGACACCGGCTTCGTGCAGGGCAGGGATCATGCCGAGCTGGAAAAAAGGGCGCAGGGCACGCCGCTGGGCCGTATTGTTACGCCCGAGGACGTGGCCTTGGCCGTGCTGGCATGCATCACGCATTTGCGCACGGCCGTGGGGGCGCGCATTGTCATCGATGGAGGGAATTCCTTATGAGCATCGACCACAGAAACGGCGCCGACAGCGCCGGCGGATCCGGAGCCGCCTCCAAGCCTGCCGATGGGCATGTCCTGGAATACCAAAGCGGCTTCGGCAACCAGTTCGCCACCGAGGCCTTGCCCGGCGCCTTGCCGCAAGGACGGAATTCGCCGCAAAGAGCGGCTTACGGCCTGTATGCCGAGCTCTTGTCCGGCACCGCCTTTACCGCGCCGCGCGACAGGAATCTGCGCACCTGGCTGTACCGCATGCGCCCAAGCGCCATGCATGGTCCCTTCAAACGAATCGATGACCGCAATTGGCGTTCCGCGCCTTTCCACGAGGCGGAAACACCGGCCAACCGCCTGCGCTGGAGCCCCTGGCCCATGCCGGCGGAACCAACCGATTTCATCGACGGCATGACCACCATAGCCGGCAACGGCGATGTGCGCGCGCACAGCGGGGTGGCCGCCCATGTGTATGCCGCCAACCAATCCATGGAAAACCGCTATTTCGTGAACTCGGACGGCGAGCTGCTGATCGTGCCGCAACTGGGCGCGCTGTTGGTGCATACCGAAATGGGGCGCCTGCGCGCCGACCCCGGCGAGATCCTCGTCTTGCCGCGCGGCGTGCGCTTTCGCGTGGAACTTTGCGATGGAAGCGCGCGGGGCTATGTCTGCGAAAACTACGGTGCGCCGTTCCGCTTGCCGGAGCTCGGACCCATAGGCTCCAACGGCCTGGCCAATCCGCGCGACTTCCTGGCCCCGGTGGCGGCCTTCGAGTCCGGGGCCGGCCGGGTGAGCATCGTCAATAAGTTTCTTGGCCGGTTATGGGAGGGCGAGCAATCGCATTCGCCGCTGGACGTCGTGGCCTGGCACGGCAACCTGACCCCCTACAAATACGATCTGGCGCGCTTCATGGTCATCGGCACGATCAGCTTCGACCATCCCGACCCGTCGATCTACACCGTTCTGACCTCGGGCACCGACACCCCCGGTGTGGCGAACTGCGATTTCGTGATCTTTCCGCCGCGCTGGCTGGTGGCGCAAGACACCTTCCGTCCGCCCTGGTTCCATCGCAACGTCATGAGCGAACTCATGGGCCTGGTGCGCGGCGCCTACGACGGCAAGGCGGAAGGCTTTGTGCCGGGCGGCATCAGCCTGCACAACTGCATGCTGCCCCATGGCCCGGATGCCGCGACTTTTCAGAAAGCCAGCACCGCCGAGCTCAAGCCCCAGCTTGTGGAAGACACCCTGGCCTTCATGTTCGAAAGCCGCCACGCTTTCGAGCTGACTCCGGCGGCGCTGACCGCGGACAACCTGCAGGATGATTACGACGATGCCTGGAAGGGCTTTCCCGGCGCGAGCCCAGCCGGCTCCCAAGGCTCCTAGCTGGCGAAGATGCGGCGCTGGGCGAGTATGACGATGGCGCCGCAGATGGCCAGCACGGCGATCAGGCGGTACATGTCTTCGCTGGCGATCAACATGGCTTGGCGGCTTATCAGGTTGTCCAGCGCCGCCAGGGCCTGACGGCTTGCCTCGCCGGCGCTGGCGCCGTGCGCGGTCAACGCGGCTTCGATGTGTTCCAGCCATTGGCGGGTCGTGGCGGCGTTCCGGCCGGTTTCATCCACGAGCGCCGAGTGCACGCTCAGCCAGCGATTCTGCATCAGCACCGAGCCAATGGCCGAGGCGAGCGAGCCCGCGATCTGGCGCATCAGGTTCTTGCTTTGGTAGCCGTGGGCGAAGGAATCCTCGCCCAGGCTACGGAATGTGAGTCCGGCGATGGGGATGACGACCATCACGCCGAACAGCCCCTTCATGGCCAGGGCGGGAATCAGGGCTCCGGCGGGGGCGTCGGGAGGCATGACGGAAAACCGCCATGCGGCAACGGCCAGGATCAGCATGCCCGCCGTCACCAATATCTTCTTGCGTTTCAGGCGGCGCGCGTTGCGCAGGTAGACCAGTATGCCCACGAAGCTGACGGCGCCGGCGAAGGTGTTCAGCCATCCCACGGTCTGGATGGGAAGGCCCATGCCTCGTTCGGCATAGATCGGGAACAGGTAGCCGTTCAGGTAGTTGAGCAGGTAGTACATGAAATACAGGGCCAGCCCCGTCAGGTAGACGGGGTTGCGCAGCGCCCTGAGCTGGAGCAGGGGCGCTTGCTGATTCCATTGGTGGCGCAGGAAGCCGGCCAGGAGCAAGGCGCCGGCCAGGGCGATCAGCGCCGGGCGGGCAGGGTGGGAAAGCAGATCGAAGCGGGCTTCGCTCATGGCTATTTGCAGAAGTGCCGCGGCGGCGCCGAACCACAGCAACGGACCGAGCAGCGGCTTGCCGTGGACGGTGCCGGGGCGGGCGTTGGGCAGCAGCAGCCACGCGCCCAGCACGGCGGCCACGGCAAACGGCAGGACCGCATAGAACACGTCCTGCCAGACGCCGTGCTCGATGATTTCCGCGGCAATGGCCGGGGCCATCGCCGAGGCGGCGAAGATGCCGATGATGAAGATGCGCTGCGCGCGCGGCCGATGCTCGGGGGTGAACATCAGCAGGATCAGCACGCGGCTGCTGGTGAACAGGGCGCCGCCGCCCACGCCCTGGATGAACCGGGCGGTGGTCAGCTCGGTCAGGCCCGTGCTGGACGCGGCCATGAGCGTGCCGGCGATGAACACGGAAAGCGCCGCCGTAAGGTAGTGCCGGTAGCCGAATTGCCTGGCCAGCCATTGCTGCTTGACGATCATCAACATGCTGCCGATGGCGTAGGCCGACTGCACCAGGGCGAAAGAGCGCTGGTCGGCGTCTATGCCCCCCATGATGTGGCTGGCCGAGAACACGAAGACGATGTTTTCGAAGAACTCGACGGAGACGATCAGCGCCAGCAGGATCATGGCCCACGAGCGGCGCTGGGCGCGGGTAAGATAGCGCGCGGCGGCGGCATGCAGCTTCCGGTCGCCGGACAGCAGGTTGGCGGTGTTCATGTGGGCACGGAATCCTTGGCGGAATTATAGCGGGCGCACGGGCAGTTTATCGGGGCCGGGTTTCAAAAACGGCGCGGCCGACCTATGATTGCGGCAGTGCGGGCGGACTCGCCCTTCATACATATATCGGAGAGATGCATGACGGAAATCGCCATTCCCTATGGAGCCTATTGGTCGACCCCTTTTGCGCGCTGGCAGGGAAGCTTGGCGCACTTGCACAGCCTGAGGTTTGCCGCGCACGTGGCGAAGGCCGCATTGCGGCACAGGAACATCGAGCCGGATGCATTCGATGCCGGGGTGCTGGGTATGTCCATACCTCAGCGCAATTCGTTCTATGGCCTGCCCTGGCTGATGGGCGAGATCGGCGCGACTTCCGTGGCCGGGCCGATCATCAGCCAGGCCTGCGCAACCAGTGCGCGTGTGCTGCAGACGGCGGCGTCCGAAATCCGCGAAGGCGCCGCCACGGTGTCGCTGGCCGTGACCGCCGACCGGATTTCGAACGGGCCGCAAATCTATTATCCGGCGCCGCACGGTCCCGGCGGCAGCGGCGAGCACGAGAACATGGTGCTTGAAAGCTTCGAGCGCGATCCGTTCGCCGGGGTCGCCATGATCCAGACCGCCGAGAACGTGGCGGCCGAGCACGGCATCGACACCGCCATGCAGAACGAGCTTACGCTGTGCCGCTACGATCAGTACAAGGACGCTTGCAAGAACGATTCGGCCTTCCTGCGCACCTTCATGGAGCTGCCGTTCGAGGTGCCCGACGCGCGGTTCAAGCGCGCGCAGGGCGTGCTCGAAGGCGACGAGGGCATTTTCCCGACCACGGCCGAAAAGCTGGCCGCCCTGAAGCCCGTGCTGCCCGGCGGCACGGTCACCTATGGCGGCCAGACGCATCCGGCCGACGGCAACGCCGGCATGGTGCTGACCACCCCCGACAGGGCGGCGGATTTTTCTCGCGACAAATCCATCGACGTGCGCTTGGTGGCTTTCGGCCAGGCGCGCGTCAAGAAAGCGTTCATGCCTGCCGCGCCGGTTCCGGCGGCCCGCCGCGCGCTCGAGGCCGCCGGCCTGGACATCAGCCAGATCGCGGCGATCAAAACGCACAACCCCTTCATCGTCAACGACATCGTCCTGGCCAAGAGCTTCGGCATCGACGCCCGGCGCATGAACCAGTACGGATGCTCGCTGGTATGGGGCCACCCGCAGGGGCCGACCGGCCTGCGCGCCATCATCGAGCTCATCGAGCAACTGGTGCTCGAAGGAGGCGGCTACGGCTTGTTCGTGGGCTGCGCCGCCGGCGATTCCGCCATGGCCGTCATCGTCAAGGTCGACAGCCGGAAGGCCTGAGTTGCCGCTTCGCCAACCGGGAGACAAGCCCATGCATTCGCCTTTTTTCTCCACGCACTCCGACCGCGTCACGCTTGCGCGCCAAAGATATTTTGAAGACGGTCAGCTTCCCTCGGGCGTCGTGAACGAGGCGATATTCCAATCATGGACCCGTTGTCTGCGGGCCCGCCAGAATCCCCGCAGCGCCATGGAGTTTCTGCAGGTTTCGCAAAGCCGGGTGCAGTTGGCCATGCACAAGAACCATCTGCTTCTGGAGTCATGGAACAGCGAAGCGCCATCGGTCGAAGCGGCATTGGGGGCGACAAACTGCGCGGCCATGCTGATGGATGCTTCCGGGGTAATCATCGGATCCGCCTGTGTGGGGCGGAGCCACGAAAAGATCATTCCCTTGTCGACTCGCCTGGGCGTCAATCTTTCGGAGGAAGCCGTGGGAACGACCGCTCCCGGCATCGTGGCGCGTACGGGGCGGAAAATCAGTGTTCTGGGGCCGGAGCATTTTTTCGATACAAGCAACACCATGCATTGCGCCGCTGCGCCAATACGCGACATTCACGGAAAATTGGCCGGCATCCTGGATATCTCCAGCGAGGAAAAGGCCTTTACCTTCGACGCGGCTTCGGTGGTGGGCGTCTTTGCGGCAACGATAGAAAACAGACTGCTGATCGCCCAGTCCAGCGAGCACGTCGTGGTGCGCATGCAGATTTCGCCGTCCTTGCTGGACACGCCCATGGCAGGCCTCATAGGCATCGATTTTGCCGGCAAGGTGGTCTGGAGAAATGCGGTGGCTTCCCGCTTTCTGGGATTGGCCGACAGCATCACCGACGACATCCACGGCGACGCCGAAAGCCTTCTGGGCTGCGGGCTTCGCGAGCTTGTCTTACTGCACGGGCCTGCCGCGCTCAGGCTGCCGACAGGGTTGATGATTTACGTTCATGTGGAAATGCCGGTCCAAGACGGCCGTCGACGTTTTTTCGCGCCGGATCCTTGCGGCATGCCGGCCGAGCCGGAAGAGATTGCGGCTCCCGTGTCAAAGCCCGATGCGGCCCAGGACGGCCAGGTTGCGGCGGGCATGGCCGGCGCCGTATCCGATTCCCGAGCGCAGCCCGCCAGTCTGCGGGAAGCCGATGCGGATCTCATACTGAAAGCCGTGAAAGAGAGCAACGGCAACATCGCGGCAGCCGCCAGGAAATTGAAGGTTTCGAGAGGTCTCGTCTATCGGCGCCTGCGCGCCGAAAAAGCCGGGCGGCTCGACTGACGCGACACGGAACGTCAGGCGGGGCTGCGCCGGGAACCGCCAGGACGGCTGGCCCCGGCGGCGGCGTCAAACCGGATACTGCTGCACGGAAGGCTCCAGGGTTATCCATTTGAGTTCGGTGAACTCGTCGATCACGGCCCGGCCGTCGAACCGGCCGTATCCGCTGTCTTTGGTTCCTCCAAATGGAGCCTGGGCTTCGTTCTGCACCGTTGCGCCATTGATGTGGCAGGATCCGGCGTCTATCTGCATGGCCACGCTTAGCGCCCGCGTTACATCGCGGCCGAAGACCCCCGAGGACAGGCCGTAAGAGGTATCGTTGGCGGTGGCGATGGCCTCATCCACACCTTTTACTCGAACCACGGTCGTAATCGGGCCGAAAGTTTCGTCGTCGTAGATGCTCATTCCCGGTTTGACATGGTCGACGATGGTGGCGGGCATCACGGCACCGTCCGCTTTTCCGCCTGCCGCGATGTGCGCGCCCTTGGCCACGGCATCGTCGATCATGGCGTTCAGGCGGGTTCCCGAGCCGCTGGCTACCAGCGGACCGATGACGCAGTTGGGGTTGACGCGCGGGTCGCCCGATACCAGCTTCTTTGCCTGGGCGGCGAATTTTTCCACGAATTCATCGGCGACTTTTTCATCGACGACGATGCGCTCCGTCGACATGCAGATTTGCCCTTGGTAAAGAAACGAACCGAAAACCGCCGCCTTGACCGCCTCGTCGATGTTGGCGTCGTCCAGGATGACCAATGGGGATTTGCCGCCCAGTTCCAGGAGGCAGCGCTTGAGCTGGCCCGCCGCTTTCTGAGCGATGATGCGGCCGACCCGGGTGGAGCCGGTGAAGTTGATGCGCCGCACGGCCTTGTGCGCGATGAGCGCGTCGATGACTTCCGGTGCGTCTTCGGGGGCGTTGGTGACGAAGTTCAGGACGCCCGGAGGCAGCCCCGCCTCGACCAGGGCCTGCGCGACGAGCTGGTGGGTGCGCGGGCTGGCTTCCGAGGCGCGAAATACAACGCTGTTGCCACATACTATGGGATAGGCGATAGCCCGGGCGGCGAGCACCACCGGGCCATTCCACGGGACGATGCTGAGGATCACCCCGACGGGCTGCCTGACCGTCATGGATAGGGTGCCGGGTTTGTCCGTGGGTATTGTTTCCCCCTGGATCTGTGTGGCTAGAGCTGCCGCTTCCCGGAAGAGGCTGGCGGCAGCAAATACGTTGAACCCGGCCCAGAGCGCGGAGGCTCCCACTTCGGCGGCCATGGCGCCGACGAACTCCTCGGTTTTGCTTTCGAGTATGTCGGCGGCCTTGAGGAGTATGCGGCGCCGTTCCGAGGGACTTGAATGCCGCCACGATTGGAATGCCGTTTGTGCGGAGTCTACCGCGGTCAACACATCCTTGGCGTTGCCTGCCGCGCTGCTGGTCACGGTCTCGTCGGTGACCGGATGGCGCCGTTCAAAGGTCGCTCCGCTCGTGGAGAGTACTTCCTGGTTGTCGATGATCAGTGTGGTTTTCATAATGTCGTTCCTCCTGGTTTCATGCCGCTTGACGGCGATGAACCCATTCTAGGGAACCCGGATGCGAGGCAAGAATCTCGGGTTTACCCGCAGCATTTTTTGTTCCAAAGTGGAACAATCCCGGAAGCTTTGGCGAGGCTCGCCGCGGCTGCGGAAAAACGCCCGAGCCTTGGGGGGTGATGGAGAGTCGACGCTCGATGTGCGTCGGTGAGATGTAACAGTCATGGACCCGAGACAGCTCGGTTGTTACAATGGCAATCGAGCCTCGCGGGATTCATGTAATAAATTCCGCAAGATTCACGCCTTCGCGTACCAACGGCCCGCCGCCAAAGGCTGGCGCCTGTCGGAGCGCATCTTCAGGCCGCTGCACAGCGGCCCGGCTTTTTCAGCCGAACCTTACCAACCAGCCCTCCGGGCTGCGATACATCCGCCGGCTCTTTAGCTGCCGGCACTTGCACCCGATGCAATCGAGCATGGCGCTTTGGCGCCCTTTCAGGTTTTGCATCGTGCATACAAGGGCACCCTGTTTGTGTTCTTCGCGCCAACGCCCGGCGGCCTCAGTCATGAGCCGCTTCCGGGCGGGCGCAGCCATGGCCGCCTTGACGGCGGCCATGGTCTGGGGTTCATGCCGCCCAGCGTTCTCGGACGAAACCGGCATCAATAGTTGTTTATCGCTTACTTCACTACGAACCAGAAAGACAACACTGCTATTCAAGGATTTTCGACGTATGCAAGGGACGGCATTATTTCAGCTTCCTACTTCCACCACCCTGTTGCTGCTGATTGGCTTTTATGTGCTGACATTTCTGATGTCGCTGCTTATAAGCCGGAAGAACGAGAACGTCGACGGCTATATGGTTTCCAATAGCGCAGTCGGTTTCAGCCTTTCCGCGGCCAGCATGATTGCAACGTGGATATGGGCCGCGTCGTTCTACGCCAGCGCCAGCGCCGGATATAAGTTCGGCATATCGGGGCCGGTGCATTACGGGCTGTGGGGCGCGCTGATGATACTTTTCATCTACCCGTTCGGCATGCGATTTCGCAAATTGGCGCCCAGGGCGCATACCCTGGCCGAGATCATGCATGCACGGCATGGCAAATCCAGCCAGATGATATTGGCCGTCTCCAACATTGTCGGCAGTTGCATCAGCCTGATGGTCAACTTTACGGCGGCCGGAGCCCTGGTCTCGGTGCTTAGCCCCCTGAGCTTCGTCCAGGGCGTGCTGATCGCCGGTATCGGCACGCTGGCCTACACCATCTGGTCGGGGTTCCGGGCGTCGATCATGACCGACTTCGCGCAACTGGCGGCCATGATCGTGGCCGCCGTCGTCATCATTCCGCTGATCTTCTTCAATCTGGGCGGGCCGGCCATGCTGGCGGCCAATATCGATCATCTCAGCCTGCAGCAGGCCGATTTCTTTTCCACCAAGGCCTTCCTGGAACAGGGGGCGCCTTACCTGGTCGCGGTACTGGCCTACGCGGTGGGCAACCAGACCATTGCGCAACGGCTGTTCGCGGTGCGCGAAGACCTGATCAAGCCCACCTTCATTACCGCCACCATAGGTTATGGCGCGATTGTCATCGGGCTGGGCATGCTGGGGCTGCTGGCGCTGTTCATCGGCCTGGAGCCCATGGATGGAAACCTGAACAACATCATCCCGCAAATGGCGTCCACGTACTTGCCGCCGTTCGCCATCGGCCTGTTCTTCATCCTGGTCATCGGCTCTTTGTCCTCTACCGCCGACGCCGATCTTTGCGCGCTGTCGTCCATCATCATGACCGACATCTACGGCAAGAACCTGGCACGCGGCAAGCCGGATCCCCGGCGCATGTTGTGGTGGGGCCGGTTCAGCATGGTCGTGGCGACGATGCTTGGCGTCGTCTTCGCCAGCTTCAAGCTGGATATCCTGATGATGCTGGTGTTTGTCGGCGCCTTGTGGGGAGCCATCGTCTTTCCCGTCATCATAAGTTTCTACTGGAGCCGGGTAACGAACAAGGCATTCACGTCGGCCGTCGTCTGCGCGGTGGCGCTGTTCGTGGTGGCGCGATTCGGCCTGCTGCCCATGACCGGGGCGGTGGCGGTGTTCTTCGAAATTCTTGCCGCCGTCGGCGTTGGCGTGGTCGCGGGGCTGATGGCCTTCGGCTTTTTCGGCAAAAGGGTCGGGCTGTTCCTGGGCATATTGGCTGTCCTGGCCATCTTGCCGTACAGCATCGGCTTCCTGCGTGATTATGCCGTGCTGCTCAGCTCGCTTACCGCATACGGGGTTAGCGCCATTGTTTGCGTGGCGGTCACGCTTTGCGGGCGGGAGCATTTCGATTTTGCGCTGCTGGATGAGCGGGTCGTGTCGTTCCAGGCGGAACATGCCGCCCCGTTGACCGGCTCGCCCTCGGGCGCCGTGCCCGCCGCTGCCCGGGCTTGATCCAGACAAGGAGATTTCAATGAGTATTTTTGGTTTGACTGCGTATATCCTGGTGTGGCCGCTGATCTCGGCCGCTGTTCTCGTCGTGCTGCTGGTGGCCCTGGCGCGGGACATGTGGGCGGCGCATAAAAGCGGCGACGAAATGTTTTAAGAACAATGAGTGGCGGGCGCCGGCATGGCGCGAAGCTTTGCGGCAGAGCCCGGTTTTCGGGGTCTTGCACCGATATTTGCGTCTTGTCCGGTCCTTCAGCTGCCCCTAAGAATTGTTGCAAAAAAGGCAGTGCTGAAACGCACTAATGCTTGTGCGCATGAAAGCTTCGCGTCAATATACACACACCCGTTTTCCTACGAACAGGAGGTGTTCCATGCGTTTTTCGATTCGCGCCGCGGCTTTCGCCGCTGTATTGGGGGGTGTGCTGACCGTTCCCGTCATGGCCCAGGCGGCCTCCGCCACGGCGGCTCCCGCCAACGGCAAGACGGCCCAGCAACAGCGCATGACAACCTGCAATGCCGAAGCCAAGGGCAAGAAGGGCGACGAACGCAAGGCGTTCATGAGCTCCTGCCTGAAGGGCGAGAGCGCAGCCGGCACGAAGCAGCTCAGTTCGTCCCAGCAGCGCATGAAAGACTGCAACGCCAAAGCCAAGGGCAAAACAGGCGATGACCGCAAGGCATTCATGAGCAGTTGCCTCAAGGCAAAATAACTCGTACGCGGGGCGGTCGTTCCCTCCCTGATGCGCCGGTCACGGCGCATTTTATTTTCAATGCCCTGTTTTTTCAGGATTTTTTGCTGCCCCGGCAGGCGGCCTCGCCCGTATTCATCCCGTGCGCGTGTGGATATGTTCGAGGGAAAACGGTGATCCTTGTTATGATTCGGGGTTACCTCATTGTCCTTTTCTCGAGAAACAGATGCCGCAATACCGTTCCCGCACTTCCACTCACGGCCGCAATATGGCTGGTGCGCGTGCTCTTTGGCGCGCCACCGGCATGAAAGACGACGACTTCAACAAGCCCATCATTGCCGTCGTCAACTCGTTCACCCAGTTCGTGCCGGGACACGTGCATCTCAAGGACATGGGGCAGTTGGTTGCGCGCCAGATCGAGCAGGCGGGCGGCGTCGCCAAAGAATTCAACACCATTGCCGTGGACGACGGCATTGCCATGGGCCATGGCGGCATGCTGTATTCGCTGCCTTCGCGCGAACTCATCGCCGACTCGGTCGAATACATGGTCAATGCGCATTGCGCCGACGCCATGGTTTGCATTTCCAATTGCGACAAGATCACCCCGGGCATGCTCATGGCGGCCCTGCGGCTCAATATTCCCGTGGTGTTCGTGTCGGGCGGCCCGATGGAAGCCGGCAAGATCATCGATCCGTCCAGCAAGAAAGTGGTTCAAAAGCTTGACCTCGTCGATGCCATGGTCAAGGCGGCGGACAGCGCCGTCAGCGACGCCGAAGTCGCCCAGATCGAACGCAGCGCCTGTCCGACTTGCGGATCGTGCTCGGGCATGTTCACCGCCAATTCCATGAACTGCCTTACCGAGGCTCTGGGCTTGTCGCTGCCCGGCAACGGCACGGTGGTGGCCACGCATGCGCGCCGCAAAGGCCTGTTCGAAGAGGCCGGCCGGCTGGTGGTGGATTTGTGCAGGCGCTATTACGAACACGACGACGATTCGGTCTTGCCGCGCAGCATCGCCACGTTCCAGGCCTTTGAAAACGCCATGGCGCTCGATGTGTCGATGGGCGGTTCCACCAACACCGTGCTGCACCTGCTGGCGGCGGCGCAAGAGGCGGGCGTCGATTTCACCATGTCGGACATCGACCGCATTTCGCGCCGGGTTCCGTGCCTGTGCAAGGTGGCGCCGGCCACCGAAAAATACCATATCGAAGACGTGCATCGCGCAGGCGGCATCCTGGCCATTCTGGGCGAACTGGCCCGCGCCGATCTGCTCAACCTGGATGTCGGCAATGTGCACAGCGGCACGCTGGGCCGGGCCATCTCGACCTGGGACGTAAAAAGCGAGCAGGCCACCGACGAAATCCACGATTTCTACATGGCTTCGCCGGGCGGCATTCCCACCCAGGTGGCCTTCAGCCAGGATCGGCAATACGCCACGCTGGATATCGACCGCGAAGCGGGCTGCATCCGCGACAAGGCGCATGCCTATTCGCAAGACGGCGGCCTGGCTGTGCTGTACGGCAACCTGGCGCCCAACGGCTGCATCGTCAAGACGGCCGGGGTGGACGAACGCATCCTCAAGTTCACCGGCAAGGCCCGCGTGTACGAAAGCCAGGAAGACTCCGTGGCCGGCATCCTGACCGGCAAGGTCAAGGCCGGCGACGTGGTCATCATTCGCTACGAGGGCCCCAAGGGCGGGCCGGGCATGCAGGAAATGCTGTACCCCACCTCCTACCTCAAGTCCAAGGGGCTGGGCGCCAGTTCGGCCTTGCTGACCGACGGCCGCTTCTCGGGCGGCTCGTCCGGACTGGTCATTGGCCATGCCTCGCCCGAAGCGGCGGAGGGCGGCAATATCGGCCTGGTCAACGACGGCGACACCATTGAAATCGACATTCCCAACCGCAGCATCAACCTGGCGATCAGCGACGACGAGCTGGCGCAGCGCCGCGCCGCCATGGAAGCGCGCGGCGACAAGGCCTGGCAGCCGGTCAACCGCGAACGGGTGGTGTCGCAGGCTTTGCAGGCATACGCCGCTCTTGCCACCTCGGCCGATCGGGGCGCGGTGCGCGATGTCAGCCAATTAAGCCGGCGCAAGTAGCAATCGGCCTTGCCACGAACCAAAGACGGAGCCCCAGCGGCTCCGTCTTTGGTTCAGGGGGCTGCCCCTGGCGTGTTCCGCTATTCCCTTATTCGCGATCCGGTTGAAAAAAGCGGGGCGTGGTGCGACACTGGATTCTTTTCCGGGAGCCCAGCATGACCACGAAGAAGCGTTTGCGATCCGCCAACATCACACAGGGCGCGGCGCGAGCGCCCAACCGCTCCATGTACTACGCGCTGGGCTACAAGGAAGAAGACTTCATCAAGCCCATGGTGGGCGTGGCCAACGGCCACAGCACCATCACCCCCTGCAACAGCGGCCTGCAGCGCCTGGCCGATGCCGCGGTTCAGGCCATCGAGCAAAACGGCGGCAATGCCCAGATGTTCGGCACGCCCACCATCTCCGATGGCATGGCCATGGGCACCGAGGGCATGAAGTATTCCCTGGTGTCGCGCGAGGTCATCGCCGACTGCGTGGAAACCTGTGTCCAGGGTCAATGGATGGACGGCGTGGTGGTCATCGGCGGCTGCGACAAGAACATGCCGGGCGGCATGATGGGCATGCTGCGCGCCAATGTGCCTTCCATTTACGTGTATGGCGGCACCATATTGCCGGGCCGGCTCAACGGCCAGGATCTGAACATCGTCAGCGTGTTCGAGGCCGTGGGCGAAAACGCTGCGGGCCGCCTTAGCGACGAGGGCCTCAAGCAGATCGAGCTGCACGCCATTCCGGGGCCGGGCTCCTGCGGCGGCATGTATACCGCCAACACCATGAGCTCGTCGTTCGAGGCGCTGGGCATGAGCCTGCCGTACTCGTCCACCATGGCCAATGTGTACGACGAAAAAGTGGAATCGGCGGCCGAGTCGGCGCGGGTGCTGCTCAAGGCCATCGAGCTCGACCTCAAGCCGCGCGACATCGTCACCCGTAAATCCATTGAAAACGCCGTGGCCGTGGTCATGGCCATCGGCGGTTCGACCAATGCGGTGCTGCACATCCTGGCCATTGCGCACGCGGCCGGGGTGGAGTGGACCATCGACGATTTCGAGCGCGTGCGCCTGCGCGTGCCGGTCATCTGCGACCTCAAGCCCAGCGGCCATTACCTGGCGGTCGATTTCCACAAGGCAGGCGGCGTGCCGCAGGTCATGAAGATGCTGCTCAATGCGGGGCTCATCCACGGCGACTGCATGACCATCACCGGCAAGACCATGGCCGAACTGCTGGCCGACGTTCCCGATACACCGCCCGCCGGCCAGACCGTCATCCGCCCTCTCGACAAACCGTTGTATCCCCAGGGCCACCTGGCCATCCTGAAGGGCAATCTTTCCACCGAAGGCTGCGTGGCCAAGATCACCGGGCTCAAGAACCCCGCCATGACCGGGCCGGCGCGGGTCTTCGACGACGAGCAAAGCGCGCTGGCCGCCATCCTCGAAGGCCGCATCAAGGCCGGCGACGTCATGGTGCTGCGCTACCTGGGCCCCAAGGGCGGGCCGGGCATGCCCGAAATGCTGGCGCCCACCAGCGCGCTCGTCGGCAACGGCCTGGGCGATTCGGTCGGCCTCATTACCGATGGCCGCTTCTCGGGGGGGACCTGGGGCATGGTGGTGGGGCATGTGGCGCCGGAGGCCGCCGTGGGCGGCTGCATTGCGTTGGTGCACGAAGGCGATTCCATTACCATCGACGCGCATAAGCACCTGCTTCAGCTCAATGTGCCCGACGAGGAAATCGCCAGGCGAAGAGCGGCCTGGAAAGCGCCGGCGCCGCGCTATACGCGGGGCGTGCAGGCCAAGTTCGCGAATAACTGCTCGACGGCCAGCACCGGGGCGGTGCTGGACAATTTTTAGCGTGCGAGGCTATGCCGTGGCGGCCAGCGGGCCGCGCGGCCTCGGCCGCAGGGTTCGCCACAGCAAGGTTCCGACGATGATCAGGTTCAGCAGGTTCCAGCCTATGCCATTCAGAAAGGCGGCCTGATACGACCCCGTCAGGTCGAAGACCTTGCCCGACATCCATCCGCCCAGGGCCATGCCCAGCAAGGTGGCCGAAATGACGGTGCCGGTGCGGGCGCCGGCCTCTTCGGGCCGGAAGTGTTCGCGCACGATAATGGCGTAGGCCGGGACGATGCCGCCCTGGAACAGGCCGAACAGCGCGGCAATAACGTATAGCGAAACCAGCCCGTCGAACGGCAGGAACAGCACCAGGGCCACGGTTTGCAGGGCCGAACCCAGCAGCAGGGTGCGCAGGCCGCCGATGCGGTCGCAGATGGCGCCCGAGACCAGGCGGCTGACGATGCCGCAGACCAGCATGAGCGACAGCATTTCGGCGCCGCGTGCCGCGCCATAGCCCAGGTCGGAACAGTACGCAACGATATGGACTTGCGGCATGGCCATGGCCACGCAGCAGCCCACTCCGGCTACGCACAACAGGAATTGCGCCGTGGCCGGGCTGAGCCCGAACGGGCGCTGGGACGGCGCGGCATGGGCTCCGGCGGCAGCAGCCCGCCCAGAGCCGGGCGAGGCGAGGGCCACCGAAACGGAAGGCGGCCTGCGATGCATGAGCAGGGCCAGGCCGGCCATGGCGACGAAGCTGAACAGGCCCATGTAGATATAGGTCTGGCGCCATCCCAGGTCGTAGATGAAGTGCTGGACGATGGGAGGCCAGATGGCGCCGCTCAAGTAGTTGCCGCTGGCGCATACCGCCACCGCGATGCCGCGCCGGCGCGCGAACCACAGCGATGTGTCGGCGATGAGGGGCGCGAACGACGCCGAGCAGCCCGCAAAGCCCATGAGTGCGCCGTGCACCAGGGCGAAGACCCAGATATTGCCGGCCGCGGCGGCCAAGGCGTAGCCCAGCCCCACGCCGACGGCGCCGATCAGCAGCGGCACCATGACGCCGTAGCGGTCGGCCAGCCAGCCCATGACCATGCCGCCCAGGCCGAAACCTATCATCAGCAGGGTGTAGGGCAAGGACGCGGCAGCCCGGTCCACGCCGAAATCGGCCTGCACCGAGGGCAGCACCACGGCAATGACGTACATGGCGCTGCTGCCCAGGGTAATGAGGGCCAGCGTGACGACGAGCCGGAAGACGGCATAGGGCGAATCGGGAAGCGGAGCGGACGCGGCGGCTGTCATGGGAGGCTTTATGGTGCGGATGCTGCGGGGCTGGTCGAACCCGGCGCAGGCCTTCCGCAGCGGCGGGGGAGGCTTGCGCCGGGCGTGGGTTTAGAACGGGTACTGGCGCGGCGTGGTTTGCACCGATACCCAGCGCAGGTCGGTGAAGGCCTCGACGCCGGCCTTGCCGCCGAAGCGGCCGATGCCGCTGTCCTTGACGCCGCCGAACGGCATCTGCGCTTCGTCGTGGACGGTCGGGCCGTTGACGTGGCAAATACCCGCCTCGATGCGCTTGGCCACCTGCAGGGCCCGGCCCACGTCTTTGCCGAAGACCGCCGACGACAGGCCATAGGGGTTGTCGTTGGCGATGGCAATGGCTTCTTCCACGCCTTTGGCCCGCACGATGCCCTTGACGGGCGCGAAGGTTTCTTCGCTGTAGATTCGCATGGCCGGCGTGACATGATCGATGAGCGTGGCCGGCATGAGCGTGTTTTCGGCCTTGCCGCCGCACAGCAGCTTGGCGCCTTTGGCCAGGGCGTCGTCGATGATCTCGTTGCAGCGGGTCACCGTGCTCATGTCGACCACCGACCCCAGGACCACCGGGCCTTTGCGTGGATCGCCCAGGGGCAGGCCGACGGCTTTCCTGGTGAGCTGCTCGATGAAGGCATCGGCGATTTTCTCGTCGACGATGATGCGTTCGGTGGACATGCAGATTTGCCCCGAGTTGGCGAAGGCGCCGAAAGCGGCGGCATCGACGGCCTGGCCGATGTCGGCGTCGTCCAGGATGACCAAGGGCGCCTTGCCGCCCAGTTCCAGCACCACCGGCTTGAGGTATTTGGCGCAGACGGCGGCAATGACCTTGCCCACGCGGGTGGAGCCGGTGAAGTTCACGCGGCGCACGGCGGGGTGGGCGACCATGGCTTCGACCAGCGGGCCGGCGTCGGCTGGGGCGTTGGTGATGAAGTTGACCACGCCGTCGGGCAGGCCGGCTTCCTGCATGGCCTCGATGATGAGACCGTGCGTGGCGGGGCAGATTTCAGAGCCTTTCAGCACGACGGTGTTGCCGCAGGCCAGCGGCGTGGCAATGGCCCGCACGCCGAGAATGACGGGGGCGTTCCAGGGCGCCATGCCCAGCACTACGCCCGCCGGCTGGCGCAGCCCCATTGCCAGGTTGCCGGGCACATCGGAGGGTATGACTTCGCCGCTGATCTGGGTGGTCAGCGCGGCGGCTTCGTGCAGCATGCCGGCGGCCAGATGGGCGTTGAAGCCCGCCCACATGGCGGATGAGCCGGTTTCGCCCGCCATGGCGGCGATGAACGCATCGGTCTTGGCTTCCAGGGCGAGGGCGGCCTTGGAAAGCAGCGCCCGGCGCTCGTTGGGGCCTATGGCCGACCAGGCGGGGAAGGCCTTGCCCGCGGCTTCCACCGCGGCAATGGCGTCTTCGATGGTGGCGGCGGGGGCGACAGTGGCGACGCTGCCGTCAAGCGGGTTCTTCCGTTCGAACGTGGCGCCGTTGCCGGCCTGCTTTTTTTGGCCGTTGATAAGCATTGAAATGGTGGTCATGGCGATCTCCTGGTGTTGTTATGAGGATGGCGGGTTGATGTTGACACGGGCGTTTCCCGGCTGTACTTCTTTGGAGTCAGGCATTTCCCGTGCAATTTCAAATTTTTCCGGCAGCGGCTGGTGTGGCGTGCATTGACGCGCCATCGCCGATGGCATGGCGTTCCCGTCGCTGCCGATCTCTATGTGGAGCATACCCCATGAATAGCGCTATTTCAGCAACTTCCAGCGGTCTGTTTGAACTGGGCGGCGATTTGCCCGTCCACCGCCTTGGCTTTGGAGCCATGCGCATTACCGGCAAAGGCATATGGGGCGAGCCCGCCGACCGTCCCGAGGCGTTGCGCACGCTGAAGGCCCTGCCGGGGCTGGGCGTGAATTTCATCGATACCGCCGACAGCTATGGCCCGTATGTCAGCGAAGACCTGATCCGCGAGGCCTTGCGTCCGTATACCGGCCTTGTCGTGGCGACCAAGGGCGGGCTGACTCGCCATGGCCCCGATATCTGGGCGCCGCTGGGCAGGCCTGAGTACTTGCGCCAGTGCGTGTTGATGAGCTTGCGCCGTCTTGGGCTCGAGCGGATCGACCTCTGGCAACTGCACCGGGTCGATGCCAAGGTGCCGCGCGACGAGCAGTTCGACTGCATTGCGCAGATGCAAAAGGAAGGCCTTATCCGCCATGCGGGCCTGAGCGAGGTGGGCGTTGACGACATCCAGGCGGCATCCGCGCATTTCAAGGTCGCCACGGTGCAAAACCGCTACAACCTCATCGACCGCAGCAGCGAGGCCGTGCTGGACTATTGCGAGCAGCAGGGCATAGGCTTCATCCCCTGGCACCCGCTGGCGGCGGGCGCCCTGGCCAAACCGGGGTCGCTGCTGGACGGCATTGCCAAAAAGCGGGGTGCTTCCGCCAGCCAGGCGGCGCTGGCCTGGGTGCTCAAGCGCAGTCCGGTCGTCCTGCCTATTCCGGGCACCTCCAGCTTGGCCCATCTGCAGGAAAACATTGCCGCCGCGGGCATGGCGCTGACGGACGGCGAGTTCGCCGCGCTGGATGCCGAGGGCAAAAAGGAATTCGAGCGTACACATGCTGCCTAGCGCCGGTTGCGCTCCCTGCATGGGGCATATAATTACGCCTTGTGCTTAATGGGATGTGTACATGACAGTTGCGACGCCGGGCAGGCTTGATCGCTGGGGCGGTTTTATTGCAGTGGCGGTGGCGTTAAGCCTGTGTTTTTCGGTCAGCTCACTGCCCACGCCCTTGTATCCGCTGTACCAGACCGCCTGGAACATTCCTCCCAGCGCGTTGAGCTACATTTTCACTGCCTACATGGTGGGCGTGCTGCCTTCGCTGATCTGCTTCGGGCGCCTGTCCGATGCCTTGGGCCGGTTCCGCGTCGTCCTCACCTCGCTGTCGCTGCTCATGGTGGGCCTGTTCCTTTCCGCCATCGCCCCGGGCGTCGGGGTGCTGATCGTTGCGCGTTTCATCATTGGATTCGGCAACGGCCTGCTGACCACGGCCAGCGCCGTAGCCCTGGCCGAAGCCCACCCGCAACGCGACAGGCACGTGGCATCGGTGATCACGTCGATGGGCATAAGCGTGGCTTTCGGGCTGGGCCCGGTGGTTGGCGGCGCGCTGGCCCAGACAGGAGTAGCGCCCCTGGTTCTGCCCTACCTCGTGATCTTCGTGGCCGCGGGCTGCAATATCGCCCTGGCCGTGCGCTACCGGGCCCACTTGCTGGGGCCTTTCGGCACGCGAGCGCCGCTTTCCATCCGGCCCCAGCTGGCGCTGCCCAATCGTCCCAAGCGCCCCACGTTCTTCCTGGCCTGCGGCGCGGGCTTCGCCACTTTTGCCGTCGGCAGCCTGTTCGCCTCGATGGTGCCGTCCTTGTTGCGCGAGGTCCTGCCCTGGAAGGGGCCGCTGGTGGTGGGGGCGGCTTTTTTCCTGATGGCTCTGGCGTGCACCGTCATCCAGTTGACCCAGCGCAATATCGCGCCGTTCAAGGGCATGGTGCTGGGCATGCTGGGGTTTGCGGCGGCGGTCACGCTGCTTTCCGTGGGCGTGGCAACGCATGATGTCGCCGTGCTGGCGGTCGGCATGATTGCCGGAGGCGTGGGCCAGGGATTTTCGTTCATGAGTTCGGCCGTGATCGCGGGCATCAGTGTCGACGAAAACCGGCGCACCGCCAATATGTCCACGTATTTCCTGTGTGCCTATATCGGAGCCACCGCGCCCATCGTGGCGGTAGGCTTGCTGGCCGACCGCGTGGGCCTGCAAATGGCCATTTACGTATATGCCGTGCTCATCGGCTGCCTGCTGCTGTTGCTGGGAGCGTTGGCCGGACGCCGCCATGCGCGGCGAAACCCGGCATGAGCTGTCTCGGCGCACGCTCGGCCGCTCTTGATGGGATTGCCGGAAGAAAGGGTGTGTTGGTGAAAAATAATTGCGCGTTGATGAAAGTTAAGGGATTTTTGATGGATGGCATGGCTGGGTGAATCCGTAACCTAGGGTTTCCACTTATTATTTTTTTGTGCGAAAATCTCAAAAATAAGATTAAGATCGAAATATATACAAAGCTGTTCCGGAAGTCTCTGTCTGCCGGGCGTGCGGCGGGTAAACAAGCATCTATCACAGGAGCGATAAAAAGTGGAAGCTAGAACAACTTCGGCGGCGAGCGTGTCCGCCAACCCGGACAAGGTCACCAGCTACGGCTGGAAAGCACTGGCGGGCTCCACCCTTGGCTATGCCATGGATGGTTTCGATCTGCTGATCCTCGGCTTCATGCTGTCGGCCATTTCGGCCGAACTGCATCTGGGGCCGGGCCAGGCGGGCTCGCTGGTTACCTGGACCCTCATCGGCGCCGTTGCCGGCGGCCTCATCTTCGGCGCGCTTAGCGACTACTACGGCCGGGTGCGGGTTCTGACCTGGACCATCGTCCTGTTCGCGGTATTCACGGGCTTGTGCGCGTTCGCGCAGGGCTACTGGGATCTGCTGGTGTACCGCACCATCGCCGGTATAGGCCTGGGCGGCGAGTTCGGTATCGGCATGGCGCTGGCCGCCGAAGCCTGGCCCGCCAAGCATCGCGGCCGCGTGTCGTCCTATGTGGCCCTGGGCTGG
Organism: Eoetvoesiella sp.; assembly: GCF_035555955.1. Taxonomy (NCBI): domain Bacteria; kingdom Pseudomonadati; phylum Pseudomonadota; class Betaproteobacteria; order Burkholderiales; family Alcaligenaceae; genus Eoetvoesiella; species Eoetvoesiella sp. The sequence continues at coordinate 20,347 of NZ_DATMGA010000019.1, forward strand.
CAGGCCGGGGTGCTGGCCGCCGCCATCGCCACCCCGCTGCTGCTGCCGCATATCGGCTGGCGCGGCATGTTCATCGTGGGCGTCATTCCCGCGCTGGTTGCCTGGTTTGTCCGCAGCCGCCTGCACGAGCCCGAAGTCTTCGTGCGCAGCGCCCAGAAAAAAGGCAATAGCCGGGCGTTCAAGCTGCTGGTCAAAGATGCCAAGACCACCAAGGTCAGTATCGGCATCGCCATTCTGTGCTCGGTGCAGAACTTCGGCTACTACGGCATCATGATCTGGATGCCCAGCTACCTGGCCAAGCAAATGGGTTTCAACCTGACCAAGTCGGCGGTCTGGACATCGGTAACCATCATCGGCATGGCCATCGGCATCTGGGTATTCGGCCAACTGGCCGACCGCATCGGCCGCAAGCCCAGCTTCCTGCTGTTCCAGGCCGGTGCGGTCATCATGGTGCTGGTCTACTCGCGCCTTACCGACCCCATCACCATGCTGTGGTGCGGCGCCTTGATGGGCGTGTTCGTGAACGGCATGCTGGGCGGCTACGGCGCATTGATGTCCGAAGCCTATCCCACCGAAGCGCGCGGCACGGCGCAGAATACGCTGTTCAATATCGGCCGGGCCGTCGGCGGCTTCGGACCGGTAGTCGTGGGCGGCCTGGCTGCGGCGTACTCGTTCCACACGGCCATCGCCCTGCTGGCCGCCATCTATGTCATCGACATGATTGCAACCATATTCCTGATTCCCGAACTCAAGGGCGTGGAACTGGAGTAAAGCGGTCTTGTCCAATCTCGGAGGGCTGGGGCCTGTCAACAGGCCCGGCGCCTTCCGGCGGCTGTATTTTTGAGTGAGGAAACTCCATGACCGATAAGGCTTGTTTTCATCGGAACGCGGAGAACGTGGCATCCCATCGGTGTGAGGTAGTCGAGCATCGCTGGGTGAATGATAGATACAAGTATTTGCGCCTTTCGGCGCAGTCCGACCTGGCGGGGGCAACCCGTCCAGGCCAGTTTTATCAGCTTAAGTGCCCGGTTACCGATACGCAGCAGCCGTTCCTGCTGCGCCCCATGAGCGTCTATGGGGTCGGGCCCGAACCCGGCACCATCGAATTCCTGTACAACGTCACGGGTGTTGGCACCCTGGCCATGTCCTCCCTTGGGGTGGGCGATTTCATGGAAATCGTCGGCCCGCTGGGCAACACCTTCGTCCTGGAACCCCAGTTCAAGCGCATCCTGGTGCTGGCGCGCGGCGTCGGGCTGGCCACCATGGCCCCGCTGCTGCAATACGCGGCCGGCGCGGGCATCGAGATCACCGCCATCATGTCGGCCCGCGAGCCCAAGGACCTGATGCGCGACGAATTCCTGCGGGGCGTGCCTGCCCAGGTGCATTGCGTCTACGACAGCGACGGCACGTCGTCGGTCGAGGCCGTGGAAGCGCTGGTGCGCCGCCTGCTCGACGAAAACCCCCACGACGTTGTCTATACCTGCGGTTCGCATCGGCTGCTCATGCTGCTGCAGCGCGTGCTGCAGGACTACCCGCAAACGCGGGGCGAGGTGGCCATGGAACAGCGCATGGCCTGCGGCATGGGCGTGTGCCTGTCCTGTGTCCGCATGTTCGATATCGAGGGCGACAAGCAGTTTCTGCGCGTATGCCGCGAAGGTCCGGTGTTTTCCATACGCGACGTGGTCGGGGAGGTGGAGTTTGGCTAATCTTAAAGTCAGGGTGGGCGATTTGTGCCTGCGCAACCCCGTCATGCCCGCGTCGGGATGTTTTGCCATCGAATACAGCGAGGCGCTGGATTTCGGCAATCTGGGCGCCCTGGTCATCAAAAGCGTTTCCCCCAAGAGCCGCGCCGGCAACCCCACGCCGCGCGTGGCGGAAACTCCTAGCGGCATGCTCAATTCCATCGGCATTCCCAGCAAGGGGCTGGATTACTACCGCAGCAAGGTGTTGCCGCCCTATACCAAATTCGGCACTCCGGTGGTCGTGTCCATTTCGGCCGATACGGTCGACGAATTCGCCGAGGCCGTCGCCACCATGTCGCTGCCCGAGGTGGCGGTGATCGAAGCCAATATTTCCTGCCCCAACCTCGAAGCGGACGGCATGGCCTTCGCCATGGACGTGGATTCCACCTACAAGGTGGTCAGCGCCATCCGCCGCAACACCCATCACCCGTTCTGGGCCAAGCTTACACCCAATGCCTCGAATGTGGCGGCGGTGGCCAAGGCCGCCGAGGAAGCGGGCGCCGACGCCATCGTCATGGGCAACACCGTGCTGGGCATGTCGATCGACGTGCGCACACGCAAGCCCAAGCTGGGCAACGTCATGGGCGGCCTGTCGGGTCCGGCCATCAAGCCGATCGCCGTGCGGATGGTGCATCAGTGCTATCGCAGCGTGCGCATTCCCATCATCGGCTGCGGCGGCATCCGCACGGCCGAGGACGTGGTGGAATTCATGCTGGCCGGCGCCAGCGCGGTTCAGGTCGGCACGGCGTCGTTCATCGACCCGGGCATCATGCAGAAGATCATCGACGGCCTGCATGATTTATGCCGGGAAATGGGCGTCGAGGACATCCACGCCTTGACCGGCCAGGTCAAGCTGGATCGCCAGTTGTCGGATCGCTGGCTGCGTTTCGCCCAGCAGTCGGGTTAGGTTTTTTGGTTTCAACAGGCCCCAGGGAGGCGGCCATCATGAATCTTCTCCAGTTCCGGTCTCTGGCGGAAAAAATCTTCGCAGATATACGCGAATTGACGTTCGACGGCGTGGGCGTCACGCGTGAAAGCTTTGGCAAGGGCGAGTCCGCCGCCGGCGACTACCTGCGCGATCTGGCGCTTTCCGAAGGGCTGGAGGTCGAGGCCGACCGCGCCGCCAACCTGGTGTTCCGCCGTCCCGGCACCAAGGCCGCCAGCGCCGTGGCATGGGTGGGCTCGCATATCGACTCGGTGCCGCAGGGCGGCAATTACGATGGCCTGGCCGGGGTCGTGGCGGGGCTGCTGTGCCTCATTGCGCGCCAGCGCGAAGGCCGCAGCGACCCCTTGCCATTGGAAACCGTGGCTTTCCGGGGCGAAGAAAGCGCCTGGTTCGGCAAGGCCTACATGGGCTCCAGCGCCTTGCTGGGCAAGCTTAGCGAGGCCGACCTGGCCCTGACCCAGCGCGCCACGGGCGCCACGCTGGCCGAGTACATGGAAAAGGCCGGGGCCGACGTGGCCGCGGTGCGCGCTGGCGAGGTGCTGTTCGACACCGCCCGCGTCAAGGCCTATCTGGAAGTGCACATCGAGCAGGGCCCGGTCATGGTGGCGCGCGAGCTGCCCCTGGCCGTGGTTTCGGGCATACGCGGCAATATCCGCCACAATCATGTGGTTTGCCTGGGCGACGCCCAGCATTCGGGCGTGGTGCCGCGCTGGCTGCGCCACGACGCCATGTTCGCGGTGGCCGACCTCATCATGCGCCTGGACGAGCACTGGCGCGTTCTGCTCGAGCGGGGCACCGACCTGGTGGTGACCGCCGGCGTGGTCAACACCGATCCGGCCGAGCATTCCATTTCCCGCATTCCGGGGCGAGTAAACTTCAGTATTGAGGCCCGTAGCAAAAGCACCGATACGCTGGAGGCGTTCTATCAGCTGATGCGCGCCGAGTGCACGGCAATCAGCCGAGAGCGCGGCGTGCGCTTCGAGTTCGACCGCCGCCTGCTCAGCGAGCCGGCGACCATGGACGACGGCATCTGCAAGGTGCTGTCGAACGCCTGCTCCCAAGAGAATATTCCTTTCGAGGTGATTCCCAGCGGGGCCGGCCACGATGCGTCGCTGTTCGCCAATGCCGGCATTCCAAGCGGCATGCTGTTTGTGCGCAACCAGAACGGGTCTCATAATCCCCAGGAAGCCATGGAGATCGATGACTTCATGCTGGGCGTTCAAGTTTTGAGCGACGCGCTCGACGAACTGCCGCAGGCCAAGGCGGTGGCCTCCTCCAGTGCGAAAGACGGATAGGGCCGGTGGGTACGGCTCTTTTCAGTATTGACAGGCCCTAATCGGACAAGAGGATATATGAAGCTGTTTCGTACCGAACACGATTTACTCGGAAACCGCGAGGTTCCCGCCGATGTTTATTACGGGGTGCACACACTAAGAGCCAAAGAGAACTTCCAGATTTCCGGCATTCCGGTATCGGCGTATCCGCAACTGGTGTTCGCGCTGGCCGCCGTGAAAGAGGCCGCGGCCGAGGCCAACTACGGGTTGGGACTGCTGCCGGTCGACAAATACAAGGCCATTGTGGCGGCCTGCGAGGAAATCCGCCAGGGCGCCCTGGAAGACCAGTTCGTGGTCGACGTCATCCAGGGCGGGGCGGGGACCTCCACCAACATGAACGCCAACGAGGTCATTTGCAACCGCGCGCTGGAAATCATGGGCCATCAGCGCGGCGAATACCAGTTCCTGCATCCGAACGAGGATGTGAACATGGCGCAAAGCACCAACGATGTGTATCCCACGGCCATACGCATTGCCACCTGCCTGGGCATTCATCGCCTGCTGGAAGCCATGGAGCATTTGCGTGGCGAATTCGCGGCCAAGGCGCTGGAGTTCGCCGACATGCTCAAGATAGGCCGCACGCAGCTGCAGGACGCCGTGCCCATGACACTGGGGCAGGAATTCTCTACCTACGCGCTGATGCTGGAAGAAGACATGTCCCGCCTGCGCGAAGCCGAATTGCTCATCCACGAAATCAATCTTGGCGCAACGGCCATCGGCACCGGCATCACCGCCCACCCCGCCTACGCGGCCAAGGCGCTGGAAGCCCTGAAGCGCATTACGGGCATCGAGCTGATCACGGCGCCGAACCTGATCGAGGCCACGCAGGACTGCGGCGCCTTTGTGCAATTGTCGGGGGTGCTCAAGCGCATTGCCGTCAAGCTGTCCAAGATCTGCAACGACTTGCGCCTGCTTTCCAGCGGCCCGCGCGCCGGCTTCGGCGAAATCAACCTGCCGCCCATGCAGGCCGGCTCGTCGATCATGCCGGGCAAGGTCAACCCCGTTATTCCCGAAGTGGTCAACCAGATAGCCTTCGAAGTGTTCGGCAACGACCTGACCGTCACCTTCGCCGCCGAGGGCGGGCAATTGCAGCTCAACGCCTTCGAGCCCATCATCACCCACGCGCTGTTCCGCAGTTTCAAGTACTTGACCAGCGGCTGCTATACCCTGGCCGACTTGTGTATCAAGGGAATCACGGCCAATCGCGAGAAGCTGCTTTCCAATATGGAAAACTCGATTTCCCTGGTCACGGCCTTGAACCCCTACATCGGCTACGAAGCGGCAACTTCGGTGGCGGCCGAGGCCTATGCCAAGGGGACGAGCGTGCGCGAAGTGGTGCTGGAGCGCAAGCTGATGACGCCGGTCCAGCTTGACGAGGCTTTGCGCCACGAAGTCCTGACCCAGCCCTGGGCTTACGACAAACATGCCGGTGCTGCGGCGAGCGCCGCATCCAAGGAGAACTCCTGATCATGACAGACGCTTTCTCGCCGAGTGAGTGCGGCCGCGCGGTTGCCGCGGCGCTGTTCGATACGGGTTGCGTCATGGCGCGCCGGGACGAGCCCTTCCGGCTGCCGTCCGGATGGGCCAGTCCCGTGTACATGGACTGCCGCCGCCTCATTTCCTTTCCCGCCGTGCGCCGCGACCTGGTCGCCCGGGGTTTGCAATTGCTGCGCGACCAGGGCGCGTTGCAGGATGTCGTCTCGGTAGCCGGCGGCGAGGCCAGCGGCATCGCGCTGGCGGCCTGGATGGCCGAGGCGCTCGACCTGCCGCTGGAATACGTGCGCAAGAAGCAGGCGGGGCAGACCCGCATCGTGGGCGTGGTCAAGCCGGGCGACAAGGTGTTGATGGTGGACGACCTGATGGCCGCGGGCCAGTCCAAGGTGGCGTTCTGCAAGGCGCTTGCCGCCGCCGGCGCGGTGGTCGAGGACTTGTTCGTCGTCTTCGATTACGCGGCGTTTCCCAACCGTCATATCCTGGATGCCCTGAAGCTGCGCGTGCACGCGCTGGCCACCTGGCGCGACGTGCTTGCCGTGGCGCGCGAGCAGGGCCGCCTGGATGCCGCGGCACTGAAAGAACTGGCCGAATTCCTGGACGATCCGGCGGGGTGGTCGCAGGCCCATGGTGGAATCGCGGCCTACCATTACGATAAATAAGCGGACTGGCGCCTATGCGGTCGAACAAGAAAGAAAGGTAAGGGAAAATGGACGCCAGTATCAAAAGATTCAAGTCGTCGGTGGACTATGTGTCTTTGGGCGACCGCCTGCGCGCCTACCGCATCGGCGCTTCGCTTCAGGCCGAAGACGTCGCCGAGCGCCTTGGCGTTTCGCGCGCGGCAGTCTACCGCATGGAAAAAGGCGAGATCGTCAAGATCGAGATGCTCGAGCGGCTGGCCCATCTGTTGGGCACCTCCATCGCCTCGCTGCTGGGCGTCGAAGTCGAATACTACGCCAACGCCTGGGGCTTTTTCGAACGCATGCACCAGATCGAGCGGGCTTCAGAGCGTATCTTCGCGCATTTCGAACCCATCTCACTGCTGCTGACTTCCGACAGCTATCTGGAGCATCTGCGCACCATGCTGCTCGAAGCCACGCCGGCCCAGGTCGGCGGGGTGCTCAAGTCCAAAGAAGTCGATGAGGTCATCCGGCTCATCATCGAGCGCAAGCATTCGTTCGAAGAGCGCCATCCTCACGTGCTGAGCCTGATCGGCCTGCAGGAGCTCGAGCATTTCATGCAAATAGGCCTGGTCGGACGTACCAACCTGCCGGCGAGTGTGCGGACCGAGCGCCGCAAAGCCGCGCGCCACGAGGTAAGCCGCATGGCCGACCTCATGGAAAGCGAGCCTTTGAACGTGCAGATCGGCCTGGTCGACGATTCCATGCCTTCCTCGACCTACCAGATCTTCGTCGGGGCCAAGCACAAGATATTGGCGGTCAGCCCTTTCCACATGGGCGCGCTGCCCAATGTGCGCAATGGCATCGCCACGATCACCGCGGCGCCGGAGGCTCTGAAGGTCTACGAGGGAATGATTTCCAGGCTTTGGAAAGGAGCGTACAAAGGCAAGACGGGCGCCGCCCATTTGCGCCAGTTGCTGGCTAGGCTTTGATTCCGCCGGCCGGCGGGGCTGCGTGTTTGGTGGCGCCGGCCGCTTGTGTTACTGTAATTTTTTTGGTTTTTCGATGCCGTCCGGTGCTTGCGCCAGCCAGGTTCCAATGGGGGATCCTGCCGGCATTCCGATCCCGTTTTGATGTGGAGCTGTCACGAAATGACGTTTAAAGAAATTGCGCAACGTTTTGAGCGTTCAGAGTCGGGTAGCGACTCATTCAAAATCTTCTACAAAGAGGCGTTCAACCTCATGAAGTCCGATCCGCAGAATGCGGGCCTGTATTTCGTGGTGGGCGTCGCGGCTCAGACCTACGTCATCAAGTACGAAGACCAGGCCGTCGATCCCGATTTCGCGGATCGCGCCAAGTCGACGCTGGAAGGCTTCAACAAGCGGCTGCAAGAGGCACTGGAAAAGAGCGCCGACGAACGCCTGCGCATTCTGGGCGAAGTGGCCGTCGACTACGAATGGAAGGTCGACGCGTTCTAGCAAGGCCGCCGGTCAGGGCCTGACGCCGTCCCGGATGAAGGGCTCCAGCAGCTCGCGCGCAAGCTCGGCATCTTCATGGGCCACCAGCAATATGCTTTCGTTCAGGCTGACCGACAGAGGCCCCGGATACATCGACCCGAAAGCCTGCCCCTGCATGACATACCGGATATTGTGCGCATCCATGAGCGCCGCGATCACCGTTGCTTCGCTTGGCGATTGCGGCGTGTAGACGGGTGTCATTTCCATAGCGGGTTTCCTTGAGCCGGGGCGCGCCGGGCGCATCCTTCTGCGTCGGCGTGCCGCATTGCGTGTCCTTGCGCAAGCACATCATCCCCCATTTGGCCCGTAGGCGCCATGTAATTCTTCCAATCGTTTCCGGCCAGACCGCGTGGCAAACGGGCACGGCGGCTGGTCCGCGCGTTTCTTAAGGGTAAACGCTGGGCAAATCGTGCTTGCCCAAAAAGCCGCCCTTGTCTACACTTTCCATTACGTATACGTAATGGAATTCACCATTGTCATGCACTCTGGAGACTGAACGATGTGGCCTGAAAATGCTTGGTATGTGGCGGCTTTTTCTTCCGAAGTCCAAGGCGGGCTGCTGGCCCGCAAATTCCTGGGGAAAGCCGTTGTGCTGTATCGCCGCGGCGACGATACCGTCGCCGCTTTGGAAGACCGCTGCGCCCACCGGCGGCTGCCGCTTTCTTTCGGTTATGTGGAAAACGATCAGGTCGTCTGTGGGTACCACGGCATGGCGTTCAATGGGCAAGGGCAGTGCACGCGCATTCCGGGCCAGGAAAAAATCCCCGCCTCGGCCTGTGTCCGGTCGTTTCCCGTCGTCGAGCGCGATCGGCTGTTATGGATATGGATGGGCGATCCCTCACTGGCCGATCCGGGCCTTGTTCCGGACATGGGCCGGCTGAACCACCCCGACTGGATCCCCAGCCAGGGCTATTGCCATTTGAACGCCGACTATCGCCTGCTCAACGACAACCTGCTCGATCTTTCGCACGTGGCTTTCGTGCATGGACGGACCATAGGCAATGCGGCCGTGGCCGAGTCCCCCATCGAGGTGTCCCAGCAGGGCAGCGTCGTGCGCGTGCACCGCGATGTCGTGGGCGCCATGGCGCCGCCGTTCTACACCTACCTGGGCAAGTACGCCAAGCCCATTCACCGCTGGCATACGGTCAATTACCACGCGCCGTCGATCTGCGTGATCGAGGTCGGCTGCCGGGCGCTGCACGAAGGCGACGGCCTGGGCGAGATCACGGGCTGCGTCATGCACCTGGCCACGCCCGAAACCGCAAGCTCCACGCATTATTTCTGGGCGTTCGTGCGCAATTTCCGCCAGGACGACGAGTTCCTTACGCGCTATATCCAGGAGGCCGTGGACGCAACGCACAACGAGGACAAGGTGGTGGTCGAACTGCAGCAGTCGGCGCTGACGCCCGATGAGTGCGATAATCCCGTCCAGACCGCCATCGCCGTGGATAGCGGCCCCATACGCGGGCGGCGCGTGCTGCAGGCCATGATGGCCGACGAACAGCGCGAGCGCGCTCCCGCCTTGCCATAGCCACGTTGTCATTTCACAAGCAAGCTGTTCCATGCCCATGACCGCAGCGCAGCGTATCCCCCATGAATTGAATGACCACCCCGGGCATTTGCTGCGCCGCGCCCAGCAGATCGTGGTGGCGTCGTTCTACGACAATGTCGGCCGCGACAGCCTGACGCCTCTGCAATACGCCTTGCTGGTGGCGCTGGATGAAAACCCCGGCATCGACCAGGTTACGCTGGCCAAGCTGGTGGCCCTGGACAACTCGACTACCGCCGAGACTGCGGTTCGGCTCGAGGCCAAGGGTCTTATCGTGCGCGAGCTTTACATCGAAAAGCGCCGCCAGCGGCGTTTGTCCCTGACCCGCGCCGGCCAGGAGGTGCTGGAAGGTATGCAGGGCGGCATCCAGAACATGAAGAACCAGCTGCTTGCCCGGCTTGCGCCGGACGAACAGGAACTGTTCCTGCGCCTTTTGCGCGACTTCGTGAACGCCGAAGGCGCGTCGCCCGACGATGACGCCGCGCATGTGACCGGCCGGCGCGCCCTGCCGCAGGCGGCGCTCGGCGCGTCCCGGAAAGGCAACAAATAGCCAGCGGGACGCGGCGGGAAGCAGGTTTAGACGCCTGGATCCTTGAAGTGCTCGATCTTGTCGAATTCCACGTTGTAGATCTGGCCGTCGACCTTCTCGGCCTTGCGGATATACACGTTCTGCACGACGTCGCGGGTTTGCGGGTCGATGCTCATGGGGCCGCGCGGGCTCGTCCAGCTGGCGCCCTTCATGGCCGCCAGGAGCTGGTCGCCCGTGGCGTTGGGGCCGGCTTTTTTCAGCGCCGCATAAATAAGATGCATGCCGTCATAGCCGCCCACCGACATGAAGTTGGGCCGCATGCTGTTATTGGTAAGCTTTCTGAACGCGGCGACATAGGCCTTGTTCTCGGGCGAGTCGTGGGCGGTCGAGTAGTGCTGGGAAGTGATGATGCCCAGCGCCTCGTCGCCCATGCTGGGCAGCAGGTCGTCGTCCAGCACGTCGCCGGTGGCGATCAGCTTGATGCCCGCGGCGGCCAGCCCGCGCTGTGCGAACTGCTTCATCAGCGTACTGCCCTGGCCGGAGGGAACGAAGACGAAGACCGCATCGGGCTTCAGGTCTTTGACACGCTGCAAAAACGGCGAGAAGTCGGGGTTCTGCTGCGGGATGCGCAGATTGCCCAGGATCTTGCCGCCGCCTTCCGTGAAGCGTTTGGTGAAGACCTTCTCGGCATCGTGGCCCGGTCCGAAATCGGATACCAGCGTCACGACCGACTTGATGTGGGAGTTAGGGTTTTTGGCCGCCCAGTCGGCCAGGGGCGCGGTGGTCTGGGGCAATGTCATGGAGGTGCGCACGATATATGGCGACTTCTGCATGATGGACGACGTGCCCGCCGCCATCACGACCATGGGCGTCTTGGATTGCGTGGCGATGGGCGCCGCGGCAAAGGCGAGCGGCGTCAGGCCGAAACCGGCAATGACATTGACCTTTTCCTGCACGACAAGCTCTTGCGCCAGGCGCTTGGTGGTTTCAGGCTGGATGCCGCCATCGTCCTTGACGATGAGCTGGATCTGGCGGCCGTCCACTTTGTCGCCGTTCTGCTGCATATACAGCCGGGCGGCGGCTTCGACCTGCTTGCCGGTCGAGGCGAAGGGGCCCGTCATGGGAATGATCAGGCCGATCTTGAACGGTTCGGCGGCATGGCTCGCCAGGGGTGTCGTGGCCAGGCACGCGGTGGCCAATGCCGTCAATAATGCTTTTTTCAATGTCTTCTCCAGGGAATGTTTGTTTTTGGATTGCCGTAGTCGATACATCGACCGTGAGCATGTCGCAAAGAAAGTTGAATGGCGGGCAGTCCTCCTTATGCGGATTTCAGCTGGGTTTCGGGGGATTGGGCGGCAAGCAGGTCGAGCGCCACGTCGACGATCATGTCTTCCTGGCCGCCCACCATCTTGCGCCGGCCCAGTTCCACCAGGATGTCCACGGTCTTCAGGCCGTATTTGGCGGCGGCGACTTCGGCGTGGCGCAGGAAGCTGGAGTACACGCCGGCATAGCCCAGGGCCAGGGTTTCGCGATCGACCCGCACCGGCCTGTCCTGCAGCGGACGCACCAGATCGTCGGCGGCGTCCATGAGTTTGTAAAGATCGCAGCCATGGTTCCAGCCCAGGCGTTCGGCCGCGGCAATAAAGACTTCCAGCGGTGCATTGCCGGCGCCGGCGCCCATGCCGGCAAGGCTGGCGTCGATGCGGTCGCAGCTTTCCTCGACGGCCACGATGGAATTGGCCACGCCCAGGCTCAGGTTGTGGTGGGCATGCATGCCGGTCTGGGTCTCGGGCTTGAGCACATCCTTGAAGGCGCGGAAGCGGTCGCGCACGTCGTTCATGCCCAGCGCGCCGCCCGAATCGACCACGTACACGCAGGTGGCGCCGTAGTCTTCCATGAGCTTGGCCTGCCTGGCCAGGTTGGCGGGCGTGGTCATGTGGCTCATCATGAGGAAGCCAACGGGGTCCATGCCCAGTTCGCGGGCGTATTCGAGATGCTGGCGCGAGACGTCCGCTTCGGTGCAGTGCGTGGCGACCCGCACGACGCGCGCGCCCGCGTCGAAGGCGCGGCGCAGGTCATGCGTGGTGCCGATGCCGGGCAGCAGCAGGGTGGCGATTTTCGCCTGCTTGACGCATTCGGCGGCGGCCTCGATCCACTCCACGTCGCTGTGCGCGCCGAAGCCGTAATTGAAGCTCGAGCCTTCGAGTCCGTCGCCATGGGCGACTTCCAGGCTGTCGACGCCGGCCTGGTCGAGCGCGGTGGCGATGGCCTTGACGTTTTCGACGCTGTATTGGTGGCGGATGGCGTGGCTGCCGTCGCGCAGGGTGACGTCGGAAATATAGAGTTTTTTATTCGCGGCCATTACACGGCCTCCTTGCGTGCGCGTGAAAGGCCGGACTCCTGGCGCCGGCGGGCCATCAGGTCGCCGCAGGCCAGGGCGGCGGAAGTCATGATGTCCAAGTTGCCTGCGTAAGAGGGCAGGTAGTGGGCGGCGCCTTCGACTTCCAGGTAGATCGAGGTTTTCAGCCCGTGGCGCAAGCCTATGCCCGGCACATTGAGAGGCCTGGCAGGATCGATGACGTCGAATTGCACCTGCTGCTTCAGGCGGTAGCCCGGCACGTAGGCCTGCACGGCGGCCACCATTTTTTCTATGCTTTCCTCCACCTGGGCCTGGTCCGCAAGCTCGGACAGCACGAAGACCGTGTCGCGCATGATGAGCGGCGGCTCGGCCGGATTGAGGATGATGACGGCCTTGCCGCGTTCGGCGCCGCCCAGCTTCTCGATGGCGCTGCGCGTGGTTTCGGTGAATTCGTCGATGTTGGCGCGCGTGCCGGGGCCTGCCGACTTGCTGGCGATGGAGGCGACGATTTCGGCGTAGTGCACCTTGGCCACGCGCGATACGGCCGCCACCATGGGAATGGTGGCCTGCCCGCCGCAGGTGACCATGTTCATATTGCCGGCGTTTTCGGCTTCGAGGTTGATGGCCGGGATGACGTAGGGGCCGATGGCGGCGGGGGTCAGGTCGATGACCTGGACGCCGTGCTCCTGCAGCACCTGGTTGTGGCGGGCATGCGCGCCCGCCGAAGTGGCATCGAACACAATGTCGATTTCCGGAAAGACGTCGAGCTTGAGCAGGCCGTCCAGGCCTTCGGCGGTGGTGGCGACGCCCAGCCGCTGCGCGCGCGCCAGGCCGTCCGACGCTGGGTCGACGCCCACCATGGCGCCCATTTCCAGGTGCTTGCTGTTGCGCATGACCTTGATCATGAGGTCGGTGCCGATATTGCCGGGGCCGACGATGGCCACTTTTACTTTGTCGTTCATTGAATGCTCCAGAATCGGGTCGCGGTGGTTCCGTGTGTGCAGGCAGTTCAGTCTTGTGTGTGAAAACCGGCCCGGCCCAGTTGCTCCATGTCGATGGATATGTATTGCCCCGGCTTGATCCATTCGGCCGGGGTGGCTCCGCCGGCCATGACTATCCAGCCGGCTTGCAGCGGCTCGCCCGCCTGTTCCGCCACGCGCGCGGCGGCAATGAGCGAGCGCAGGGGGTGGCCCAGCAGGGCGGCAGTGGAGCCGACCTGGACGGCGCGCCCATCGATGTTCAAGGTAAGCCCCAGATTGCCGAAGTCGATGGCCGGGTCGCGCCAGGCGCCGATGACGAAGCTGCTGGACGAGGCGTTGTCGGCAATGACTTCGGGCAGGGTGAACTTGAAATCCTTGTAGCGCGAGTCGATGATTTCCAGCGCGGGGGCGATGGCTTCGACGGCGGCCAGCGCTTCGGGGCCGGTCACCTTGCCGGCCAGCGGCTTTTTCAGGAAGAAAGCCAGTTCCGGTTCGACGCGCGGGTGGACATAGCGCGACAGGTCGATGGAGCTGCCTTCCTCGATCTGCATGGCGTCGGTCAGCCGGCCCCAGATGACGTCGGAAAGCCCCATCTGCAGCATCTTGGCGCGGCTGGTGAAGCCCATCTTGACGCCGACGCGGCGTTCGCCCCGCGCCAGGCGCCGCTGGATCGAGGCGGCCTGGATGGCGTAGGCGTCATCCAGCGACAGCCGGCTTTCGGTGTCGAACTGCGGGACCTCGCGAGCATGGTGCGCGGCATCGTCGAGCAGGACGGCGTAGTCGTTCAGGGCCTTCATGGTTGCGCCTCGTTGGTATCGTGTTCAAAAACGGCTGCGACCGAGCCCAGCCCGTTGATGCGGGCTTCGAAGACGTCGCCCGGCTTGACCGCCGCCATGGGGCCCAGGGCTCCCGACAGCACCAGGTCGCCCTTGCGCAAGGGGGTATTGAGCCTGGCCAGGGTGCGGGCCAGCCAGACGACCGCATTCAGCGGATGGCCCAGGCAGGCCGCGCCGGCGCCCACCGATACGGGCTCGCCGTTGTGTTCCATGACCATGCCGCACAGGCGCAGGTCGAACTCCGACAGCTTGCGCGGTGTGCCGCCCAGCACGAAGGCGCCCGACGAGGCATTGTCGGCAATGGTGTCGGTAATGCGGATGTCCCAGTTGGCGATGCGGCTGCCTACGATTTCAATGGCGGGCAGGGCGTAGTCGATGGCGTTGAGTACGTCGAGCTGGCCGGGATTGGCGACATTCAGGTCGGCGCCCATGACGAAGGCGATTTCCGCTTCGACCTTGGGCTGCAGCAGCGCCGAGGCGGGAATGGGTTCGCGGTCGCCGTAGCCCATGTCGTCGAACAGCACGCCGAAATCGGGCTGGTTCACGCCCAATTGCTTCTGGACGGCCAGCGAGGTCAGGCCGATCTTGCGGCCGATGACGCGCCGGCCTTCTTCCTTGAGGCGCTGCTGGGTGTTAAGAGCCTGGATGGCGTAGGCCGAGTCGATGGTCAAGTTCGGGTAGGTGGTGCGCAGCGGCGCGATGCCTTGCCGCGTGCGGGCAGCTTCGCGCAGCGCGGCGGCTGCCGCTTCGATTTCATCGTGATTCATGCAGGGTTTCCTTGTAAGCCATGACGAGGCGCAGTTTGGGGCCTTCAGGCCGGTTCCGTGCGTTTGAGAATCTGGAGCTGGGGGCGCGGGCCTTCGGCCTTGCCGGTGATGGGCGGCTTGGGCAGGGTGGCCTGGCCGGGTTCGATGGTGAAGTGGTAGTCCAGCGAATACCACGGCCCTTGTATATCGCCATAGGGCGCCGGCTGGTTCTCGTGCAGCACGTATTCACCCACCAGGGCGCGGGTCACGCCGAACTGCACATCGGTGTCCAGGTTGGGGTCGTCGCTGGAATACACCTGCGAGAACTGCGTTTTGTAGCCTGGTTTGTAGATCATGAAGTGGATGTGGGCCGGGCGCATATTGTGCCGTCCCTGTGCGCGCAGCAGCTCGCCGACGGGGCCGCCGATGGGAATGGGGTAGCCCGCGGGCTTGACGCTGCGGAACGCGATATGGCCGTTTTCGTCGGTGGTGAACTTGCCGCGCAGGTTCATATTGGCCTGCCCAGGATCCTGGTTTTCATAAAACCCTTCGGCCGAGGTATGCCAGACGTCCACTTCCGCGCCGGCCACGGGCCGGCCTTCGCGGTCGTGAACCCAGGCCCGCACGAAAATGGGTTCCCCCGGAGTCGGGCCGCGCACGATGGACTCGCCGTTCTGGGCGCGGGGCGATTCCATGCGCCAGAACGGCCCCATGAGGTTGGCCGTGGTGTCGGTTTGCCCATTGTCGCCGTTGTTCAGCAGACAGACCAGCGAGGAAAGGCCCAGCGAGCCCGCGGCCAGCACGACTTCGTTGTGAGAGTCGGTGGTCATCTGACCCAGCTTGGCTATATAGGTGCAGGCCTTGTGGAATTCCGCCTCGGTAAGGTTCACTTCGCGGGCAAAGTCGTGCAGGTGGCGCACCGCCGCCGACATGATTTCGCGAAAGCGTTCGTCGGGCGCGCGTTCGAGTTCGCCGAGCACGGCTTCGGTAACGTCTTGTTGGCGGGTAATGATCATGGCTGCCTCTTCGCGTATCTATAGTAGGTTTGCGGCCGGTGATTTTCGCCGTTCCGTGTCCCCGGCGGATGCTTTTGTCTGGAGGGAGGGAAGTGCACCGCGTCGTCTATCATGGCATCGGCAAAGCCATGCCGTCCAATACTGAATTTTGATAACTCGATACCGAATCGGTATTATCTAGCCAGTACCTTTTTGGGGGATCGAGGGACGCATGGACATCAAGCAGATGCGCTATTTCCTGATGCTGGCGCACGAATTGAATTTCGGGCGGGCCGCGGAAAAGCTGCACATTACCCAGCCGCCGCTGACCCGGCACATCAAGGCGCTCGAGGACGAGCTGGGCGTGGCGCTTTTCGTGCGCACGCCCAAGGGCGCCGAACTGACCGAGTCGGGCCGGGCGCTGCTGGAGGAAGTCCCCAATATCCTGGCCTTGACCCAGCGGGCCGAGGAAAGGGCCCAACTGGCCCAGGAAGGCTTCATCGGGCGGCTCGACGTAGGCTTTTTCAGTTCGGGCGTGCTCAATGCCATTCCCCGCATCCTGGGCGGCTTTCACAAGCGCAGCCCCAAGGTCAAGATCGGCCTGTACAACATGACCAAGGCCCAGCAGATCGTGGCCCTGCGCGAACGGCGCATTTCCATCGGTTTCAATCGCCTGGTGCCGGACGAAGAAGACCTGGCGGTCGAGGTCGTGCTGCGCGAGCCCTTTCTGGTGGCGCTGTACAAAGGCCATCGGCTTTGTGCTCAGGACTCGGTTTCCCTGCAGGATCTGGACGACGAGCCCATGGTGGTCTACCCCAACGCGCCCCTGTACGGGCTGGGCCAGGAAATCGCCGCGGCCTTTCGCGCCGAGGGCGTGCGCTTCCGCGTCGAGCAGGACAGCGAGGACATCGTCACCTGCCTCGCCCTGGTGGCCAGCAACTTCGGCGTCTGTATTACCACCCAGTCGGCCGAAACGCTGCGTCTGCCCAATCTCGTGTACAAGCCGCTGAAATCCCGGGCCCTGCGCGACATCGAGCTGTGCTGCATGTACCGCCGCCACGACACCTCGCCCATACTCCAGGCGTTTTTGACCCAGGTCAGGCAGTTTTCGGCGAAGGATTGATAGCTTCCATCGGCTCTATCGGGCCGGGTGGGCCTTGGCACATCTCATCCGGCCTTACGGAACGTGAAATTGATGCGCCGGCTGCCCAGCAGCGGATGCGGCTTGTCCTTGAGCGGCAGCACGCCATGATAGCGCAGGCGGTCTTCACCGCCCCAGACCACCACGTCGCCGTGCAGCAAAGGGATGCGGGCTGCCTTGTCGCTGCGTGCATGACCGCCGAACAGGAAGATAGCCGGCATGCCCAGCGACACCGAGACAATGGGCGCGGCGAAGTCGCGCTCGTTCTTGTCCTGGTGCAGGGACATGCGCGCTCCGGACTCATAACGGTTGATCAGGCAGGCATCGGGCGTGAAATCCGCGAATCCCGCCTGCGTCGCCGCATCGTGGGCAAGGCGGGTGAACATTTCCGGCATCGCGGGCCAGGGCAGTCCCGTCTCGGGGTCGTTGGTCGTGTAGCGATAGCCGCGCCTGTCGGTCGTCCAGCCCAGCCGGCCGCAGTTGGTCAATGCCGCCGACATGGCAAAGCCGCCCGGCGTCGTCATGTGCCGAAACGGAGCGCGGCGCTCCAGTTCGCCGATGGCGGCGACCAGCACTTCCGCGTTCGGCAGCGCGAAGCCGCGCAGCACATAGGCGCAAGGCCCGATGGCTTCGCTGTGGGCAGTAGGGCTTTCGCAAGGAAAGAGATCCAGGTTCATGGGTCAACTATAGCCTGCGCCGCCGTCATATGGCGCAGGCAGATGAAACCGGCACCCCACGCGAGTTGGATGCTTGCTTGGGATTGGCCCGGGGGAGTGTTGGTCCGATACCCAGGTTGCCTTGGCTATGTGCCCAGGAAGGGCCGCGTTTCAGCTCTTGGCGGCGGTGTTCTTGCCCAGAGGCGGCACACCGTTCAGCGGCATATCGAAAGCCTGCCGTCTAGGATTCCAGCTTGGCATCCATGGTGATCTTGGCGTTCAGCACCTTGGAGACCGGGCAGCCGGCCTTGGCCTGACCGGCGATCTCCTGGAACTTGGCGTTGTCGATGCCGGGGATCCTGGCCGTCACGGTCAGATGGCTTTCCGTGATTTCAAAGCCGCCGGCATTCGAAACCAGGGTGACCGCCGCTTGCGTGTCGATCTTGTCCGGGGTGAAGCCCGCATTGCCCAGCATCAACGAAAGCGCCATCGAAAAGCAGCCCGCATGCGCGGCCGCGATCAGCTCCTCGGGGTTGGTCCCCTTGCCATCCTCGAACCGCGACTTGAACCCGTACGGCGCGTTGTTCAACACGCCGGTTTCCGTAGAGATGGTGCCGCCGCCATCCTTGATCCCGCCTTTCCATACCGCCGATGCTTTCTTGCTCATGGCTGCTCCTTGACTGTGAGACTGCGTTGTTGGGATGAAGCACTATTCATAGCATTGTTTTTGGGTAGGCAGGGTACATAGCCATGTTATTGGAAGGGTGGCTGGCGTGGCAAGGTGGAGTGGCCTGGCTCTTTTCCGATTGGCCTAGGCGGTATAACTCAACGGAAACCCCGCATGAAAAATGGCCAATTGACCCACTAATGACGCGCCTTCATAGTGTCTCCACATCACAGCATAACCGCGGATTTATTTGTTCTACGCGCTGCAATTGTGCATCAAGGAGACCGTTTTCATGAACGCAGTAACTGATCCCATTAGCGGATTAAAACTTGTCGAACTCAGTCATCGCTGGGGGTATAACGCTCCGACCTGGCCCGGCTTCGACGACATCAAGATTCACAAGGTTGTAAACCATGCCAAACATGGCGTCATGACACAGATCTACAAGGCGACGATGCATGTCTCGACTCATGTCAACGCCCCTCTGCATCTGGTTCAGGGCGGCATGGGTGTCGGCAAGTTGCCGCTGGACAATTTTTTTGGCAATGGCGCCGTACTGGATATTCCCAAAGGCAAGTGGGAACTCGTTACGAAACGGGATCTGGAGAACGCGAAGCCGAAAGTGCGCGAACACGATATCGTGGTCATTGTGACCGGGTGGCATCGACATTATGCCGACAGCAAAGAGTATTTTGGCTACGCGCCGGGCTTGTCCGCGGATGCTGCGCAATGGCTTGTGGATCGTAAAGTCAAGCTGGTTGCTGTTGATACCGCGGCTGTCGACCACCCCTTGGCTACTTCGCTTGCCCCGCATCGCAATGGGCCGCAAATCAAGTATCTAGCCCCTGAGTATCTTGCGGAAACGGGACGTCAGGTGCTGGATGATTTCCCGGACTGGAACATCGCGCACAAAACACTGCTTGGCGCGGGTATCCCGACCATAGAAAACGTTGGTGGCGACGTCGATTCCGTATTGGGTAAACGCTGCACTTTCCACGCCATGCCCTGGAACTGGGGCGAGGGCGATGCGTGTGTCGTGCGCTTTGTCGCTATGCTGGACGATAGCGGAAAGTGCCGCATCGAATCTGGAAACAACAAATAATGCCGGGAGCATCCAAATGAGTACCGAAACCTTGCAGTATTTCAATCTTAGCCAGCAGTGGGGGCATGGCATGCCTGAGTGGCCGTCGTCCGCCTCTCTGAATGTGCGCACGCTTCAGTTCCACGCTAAAGACGGCGTATCGGTCAAGGAAATCGAAGCCAGCATGCACCGTGGCACCCATATGGACGCTCCAATCCATGTGCTGGAAAATACGCCCTACATAACCGATTTCGAACTGTATAAATTCTTTGGCACCGGTGTTGCGGTTTCCATTCCCAAGGAAAAGTGGGGCGTCATTACGGCCGACGATCTGGAGGCCGCTACGCCCAAGATCCGGCCCAACGATATCGTCATGATCAACACTGGCGCGCATCACTACTGGGGAGATAACGATGACTACTTTGCCTACTCCCCCGGTCTATATAAAGATGCCGCCCAGTGGCTTGTCGACAAGCAGGTCAAGCTGGTTGGCATCGATGTGCAGGCGCTCGACCACCCTCTAGGAACCAAACTTGTTTCGCACGGTACCGGCCCTTCCCATCCCTGGCTCGAAAAAGAATACGCCAAGGAAAAGGGGCATCCGCTGCTGGACGATTTCCCGTTATGGGAACCGGCGCACAAGGTCATGCTGACAGCCGGTATTCCCGGCATTGAAAACGTGGGCGGTGATCTGGACAAAATCACCGGGAAACGATGCACGTTCATGTGCTTCCCATTCCGTTGGTTCGAAGGCGAAGGATGCGGCATTCGTGTTGTGGCGGTAATCGACCCCGAGCAGAAATTTCGGTTCGAGACAGGCCAGTAATCCGATTGATCTTCAGGGTCAACAATCTCTTCAATACCTTTTGGAAGCAAAAAAATGATTTCGGATGTACTCAGGAATCCCGCGCAATTGTTCGACGTTGCCGGAAAAACAGCATTGATTACAGGTGCCTCAGGTTCTTTTGGCCGAGGCGTGGCCCTGGCACTGGCATCGTTAGGGGCCAATCTGGTTCTGGCGTCCGGCTCGCAGACCGAACTGGATGCAGTGGCGGCCGAGGCGGAAAGCTTGGGCGCCAAGGTTACCTGCATTGCTCGCCGTCCGGATACGCTTGAAGATGCCCAAGCGATGCTCGACAGGGCGATTGATGTCTTTGGCAGCGTCGATATGATGGTGGTGGCTTCTGGTTTCAACAAGCCAGGCTTCATCCAGGATCAAAGCTACGAAGATTGGCAGTCGGTCATGGACGCAAACGTGCGGGGACCCTGGTTCTTGTGCAAGGCTGTGGGCTCGTATTGGATCGCAGAAAAGCGCAAGGGTAAGGTGTTGTTGATGTCCTCCGTGCGCGGCAGGCATGGCAACTATTCGGGCTATGGCGGCTATTGCGCTTCCAAATCCGCAACCGATGGACTGACGCGAGTCCTGGCGGTGGAATGGGCCAAATATGGTATTACCGTCAACGCCATTGCACCTACAGTCTTTCGCTCGAAACTCACTGAATGGATGTACGGTGACAACGAGATCGGTCAGCAGACTCGAGCGCGTTCGTTATCCAGGATTCCCACGGGACGCCTCGGTGAAGTCGAGGATCTTATCGGGATGGCCATCTACTTGTTGAGCCCCGCGTCGACGTTCTGCACGGGCCAGATCATGTATGTTGATGGCGGCTATACCGCAGCATGATATCGCTATCATGAACGATTCCAACTGCGTTGTTGCTGTATTGGGGGCAGGCCGCATGGGTTGCGGCATCGCCCAGATTTTCTGCGCGGCTGGCTATAAGGTTGCGCTTTACGATCTTGACGAGCAGTCCCTGGCAAAAGCTCCCTTCGTCATCAGGGAAATATTCGAGTTGCTGCAACAGCCTGTTCGCCTGGATGGCTTGCAATGCACCGGAGATATGGCCCAGGCCGTCTCCCAGGCTTGTATGGTTATCGAGGCTGTGCCTGAAAACCTCGACCTCAAGCGCAAAGTCTTTGCGCAACTGGAAGCGCTGTCGCCGCCCGGCTGCATACTTGCCACCAATACCTCTGCGATCCCGATTGCCTCGATTGCGCGCGACCTGAAGGCGCCGGGCCGGGTGCTGGGTACTCACTTCTGGAATCCTCCACACCTGGTTCCTTTAGTGGAGGTCGTGCAAGCTCAATGCACCGATGCGGAGTGTATTGAGAAAGTCATGGCCTTGCTTGAGGGCGTAGGCATGTCGCCTGTACATGTTTTGCGTGATATTCCCGGATTCATCGGAAATCGCCTTCAACATGCGTTAAAGCGCGAGGCCATCGCCCTGGTTGCAGACGGAGTTTGCAGTGCGGAGACATTGGATCGCGTAGTGAAGGAGGGCTTTGGAGCCAGGCTGGCGGTATTGGGCCCACTGGAGCAATCCGACCTGGTTGGCCTGGATCTTACGTTGGCAATACACAATGTGCTTATTCACGACCTGGATCGCACGGCAGGCCCCCATCCCTACCTCGAGAACAAGGTGAAGAACGGCGAAACGGGTATGAAGGCGGGGATGGGGTTTCGCTCGTGGTCTCCCGAGGAGGCGGCACAAACCAAAGAGCGTCTGGATACCTGTCTGGCCGTTAATGCCAGGGCCCGTTTGGCAGCCAGGAATCAATCCTGAAAACTACGGATTGCGCGGCAAGGACTGGGACAACAGGCCTTATTCCTTGTATTGCGCGAATCGCTCCAGCAGTTCGCGTTCGAGGGCGCAAACCAAGGGCGGGCGTTGAGGGGATCGTCGGTATACCAGGCCCGAGCGGAATCGCCAGAACGATTCTTTGACATTAATGCGCTTCAAGCCCATCGCCAGGCCTCTGTCCAGCAACTGTATGGAAAGGCTGGCGAGAAAGCCACCGGTTTTCAAGGCCGATAGCAGTGTTTCAAGAGAACTGCATTCCATGGCGAGGTTTGGCGATTGCAGGCCATGCAGGGCAAAGAACTTTTCCATACGGGCCAGCCCAGCATAGTCGCCGTCCAGGCCGACGAAAAGATGCTTCTGCAGGTCTTCGGGTTGCACCAGGGCCATGGATGCAAGGGGATGGCTTTCGTGCGCGACGATAATGTGCTCGCTGTCGAATAGGAATACCTTTTGCAGGTCGGGATGTTCGGGAAAATCCAGAACCGTGCACACGGCGTCCAGTTTGCCCTGCAGCAAGTCCGGCAAAAGCTGATCCAGGACGCCTGAAACGACTCGGATGTGAATGTCGGATCGCTTGCGTATCATGCTGGCCAGTATGTCCGGAAGTTCGTATGCCGACCATAACGGGCCAATTCCGATCGTAAGAGAACCAAAGCCCCCTTCGCTCAGCATCTGCAGTTCTTCGCGCGCGCTGCGCGATTCCAGCTGGATATGGCGCGCCCGGCGCCCTAGGGCAATTCCGTATGCCGTTGGGACCATCCCCAATGGTGTGCGTTCGAATAGCGGAACACCAAGCTCGTCTTCAAGGCGTTTCAGGCTTTTGGAAAGAGCGGGCTGCGTGAGGCACAATTCTCCGGCTGCTGCGGTTAGCTTGCCATTTTCAAGAATGGCAAGAAAACACTTCAGCAGATTTGAGTCCAGCATGTCTTTCACTAGCCCGTCCTTCCAGTGGTTGGCACATCATTGGTTGTGCGCCAGATTTTCTGGCACGTTTTTTGTGTCCTTATGCCCCGCAAATGATACTGCATTCAGCCCTGATTTTTCCGGCATAACTCGCAGGAATGCCGAGATCGCTATTTATCATTAGACGTGCGTCTCGCCCGTGTGTTGGAATCTCAAAAAATAATTATTGGGGGGCGGGCCAGGAGCCTCTGGCTTCTTGTTCAGTACGGAGTTTTTTGTATCACCAGGCATTCGGAAGCGCATGCCTTGGATATCGAAGATGTCGATGCATTGACGATGGCCAGGCAATTGGCACGAGGCTGGCAACCATAACAGAATTACGAATTGATTAGATAAGGAGACAAAATGAAAATTTCCCATTGGCTTGTTGGTTTGTTTTTTTCGTGTGCGCTGGCAGCGGCTTATGCCCAAGACGTGACGCTGAAGGTTTCGCATTTCCTGCCTCCAAGCTCCAACTTCCAGCAGCATGTTCTGGAGCCCTGGTGCAAGAAGATCAATAAGGAGTCTGACGGCCACCTCAAATGCCAGATATATCCCGCCATGCAACTAGGTGGTAAGCCGTCGCAACTGGTTGATCAAGTAAAGCATGGGATTGCCGACATCGTCTGGACATCTCCGGCATTTTCGACGGGCCGATTTCCCAGAATCGAAGCCGTGGAGTTGCCTTTCGTGATGCCGGCCGGCAGTTCAGCTGCGAGCAAGGCCATGTGGGAGTTTTACGAAAAGTTCGCCCAGAAGGATTTCACGGATTTCAAAGTATTGGCAATTCATTCAGGTGGCAGCATAGTCATGGATACGGCCAACAAGCCCATGTTGACCTTGAGCGATTTCTCGGGTGAGAAGCTCAGAAGCGGCTCGCGCATGGCGTCACGCATGCTCATTGCCCTGGGCGGTACGCCCGTCAATATGCCTCCACCACAAATCACCGACGCGGTGACCAAGGGAGTTGTCGACGGCGCCATGGCCGCGTGGGAACTGGTTCCTTCGGTCAAGCTTGATGAAGTCACCAAGTTCCATACCGAGTCGCCTGTTGGCGAGCCTGGGTTTAGTTCCCAGGCCATGACCTTGCTCATGAACAAGAAAAAGTATGAAAGCTTGCCAGCCGACCTCAAAGCAGTAATCGATCGCAATAGTGGGCAGGCTTTGGTGGATGCTGCCGGCAAGGCCTGGGATCAAGCCACTGAAGCTGCGCGTGCGAAAGCCAAGGCAGGAGGGAATGAGATTATTGAAATCAAGCCAATAGATTACGCTGCCATGCGCAAGGCGGTGGCAGTCGTCGAGCAAGAGTGGATCAAGGAGGCTGCCGCCAAAGGTCTGGACGGCGCAGCGCTTAGCAATGGAGCCCGTTCGATTGGGGCGGATCAAGATAAGCAGGCCGCATCATGAGCGAACTCAATGAGGCGTATCAGCTTGCGGGCATCACCGAAGCGGCCGGTGCTGGTCAAGGCCGGCGTAGCAGCTCATTTGGATGCCTGCTCGAGCGGGCGTCCAGCGGCCTGGCCGTGTCGGGAGGGGTAATATTTCTTGCCCTGATCGTGATGTCTATTGTCTCCATCGTTGGGCGTAAGCTTTTTGCGGCCCCAATACAGGGTGATGTCGAGCTGATGCAGATGGGCACAGCTATCGGGGCGGCCGCGTTTCTACCCTATTGTGAAATTCACGACCACCATATCAAAGTGGATGCTTTCAGCGGTTGGTTGTCAGCTTCGGCGCGTTCTGTTCTTGACGCTGTGGCGCATCTTGCAATCATGACCGTGGCAGGGTTGCTTGCCTGGCGTACAGCGTTGCAGGCCATCGATACCTTTTCCTCGGGCGAAATTTCGACATTGCTTTCGTTCCCCATGTGGATTCCCATTGCATTGCTGGTGCCAAGCTTTGCGTTGCTGTCCCTAGGGGGAGCTTATCGGGCTGCGTATTCCCTCAATAAGCAAAAGCGAGGCACAGTATGAGCGGTCTAGCTGTCGGGTTATGGATTTTTGCAGGACTCATGTTCACGCTGGTGATGCGGCTGCATGTTGGTTCGGCCATGTTTGCAGCAGGCGCCGTTGCATTTTTGGTAATGAATGGGGGTGATGCCAACGCCTTGCTCTATACCATCAATAACCTGGGATATGCACGGCTGTCCAATTATGATCTGGCGGTTGTTCCGTTGTTTATCTTGATGGGGCAATTTGCCACGCATGGGGGATTGTCCCAGGCATTGTTCCGCTGTGCAGCGGCTTTCATCGGTCATTGGAAAGGTGGCTTGGCCATGGCCGCGGCGGCTGCCTGCGCGGGTTTCGGGGCGATTTGCGGATCCTCCCTGGCCACTGCCGCCACCATGGGGCAGGTTGCGCTACCCGAGTTGCGCCGTCACGGTTATTCCGGAAGACTTTCCACCGGAACTATCGCCGCCGGCGGTACGCTAGGTATTCTTATCCCTCCTTCCGTCCCTCTGGTTATATATGCCGTTCTTACTCAAGAGTCGATTGGCAAGCTGTTCATGGCGGCAGTTATTCCCGGGCTTATCGCCACTCTTGGCTATATGCTGGTGATCCGCCTGGTCGTGACCCTAAATCCGAAGGCTGGCCCAGCAGGCGAACGGTTGGGATTTCGTGATCGACTAGCTGCGCTGCTTGCGGTAACCCCAGTGCTGGCGGTTTTCGTGGTGGTCATCGTTGGTATTTACGACGGATGGGCCAATCCGACTGAAGCGGCGTCCATTGGCGCCGCAGCCTGCGGCTTACTTGCTGTAAGCAAGGGGGGATTGCGCTGGGACGGTATCAAGAAGAGCATCCTGGGCACAGCACAGGCTACAGCCATGATCTTCTTCGTGCTGCTTGGGGCTGATCTGTTGAATGCGGGGCTGGCGCTTACTCAAATGCCTGTGGAGCTGGTGCAGTGGGTTATCAGTAGCGGCCAACCGCCGTTGCTGGTGCTTTTCACGATACTTCTGATCTATGTTTTTCTTGGCTGCGTCATGGACTCACTGGCCATGATCCTTCTGACCATTCCCATCTTCTACCCGGTGGTAATGCAGTTGGACTTCTTTGGGCTGTCGGTGGCCGACAAATCGATCTGGTTTGGCATCCTGGCTTTGATGGTGGTGGAGATTGGTCTGGTGCATCCCCCATTAGGCATGAATCTTTTCATCATCCAGAAACTGGCAAAAGATGTGCCTTACCTGGAAACGGCCAAGGGAGTGATGCCATTCCTTGCTTCTGATCTTGTGCGCATATTGCTGTTGGTCTTCGTGCCCGCATTGTCATTGGTATTGGTAAACGGCCTTGCTCATCATTAATCAACTTTCCCCGCTACTTTTATTCTTATGCAGATCACTACTAGAAACGATGCTCCGGCTTATGATGCACCCAAGCACTTCAATATGCGAGGCTATCGCATGCAGGGTGGTGAAATAAGTCCTTTTCCTGATCAGGTAGGCCTATCGGTTTTTGAACCTGACGGAGGGGCTCAATTGAGCGCCTCTGCCGTTGACCGGGTCTATGTGGTGGTTTCGGGCGAGATCACGGTTGCTGTCGATGGGCGTGAGCATGTCTTGCGCGAATTTGACAGTTGTTTCATTCCCGCAGGAGAAGAGCGTGCCCTGCTGAATAAAGGCATTCTTCCCGTGATCTTGATTACCGTTATTCCTGCCGCCCTCAAATAAACATCCCCCCCGAAACCTCGATGCGCTGGGCGGTGATCCAGCGGTTTCCGGGCGTGAGCAGCGCGGCGATGGCGTCGCCGATGTCGTCCGGCAGGCCGACGCGGCCCATGGCGGTCTGGCTGGCGATGGCTTTGTTCATGTCGGCGTTGTCCCGCACCACGCCGCCGCCGAAATCCGTTTCGATGGCGCCGGGCGCCACGGTGTTGACGGCGATGCCGCGCGGGCCGAGTTCTTTCGCCATATAGCGGGTCAGGACTTCCACGCCGCCCTTGGCCGCGGCGTAAGCCGCGAATCCGGGCAGGGCGAAGCGGGCGAGTCCGCTGGATATATTGACGATGCGCCCGCCGTCGGCGATAAGGCCAAGCAGATTCTGGGTAAGGAAGAAGGGGCCCTTCAGGTGGATGTTCACCAGGGTATCGAATTGCTCTTCGGTGGTTTCCGCCACGCTGGCATTGATGCCGATGCCGGCGTTGTTGACGAGGTAGTCGAAGGAGTCGCGTTGCCAGTTCGCGGCCAGCGCCGATTTCACTTCCTGCGCGAAGGCCGCGAAGCTGCGGCTGTCGGCCACATCCAGCGGCAGGGCCACTGCTTGCCGTCCTAGTTTTTGTATCTTGGCCACGGCGGCAGCGCCGTCGGCCGCGTTGGATCGATAGGTAAGAATGATGTCGGCGCCGCTTTCCGCCAGCTTCAGGGCAGTATTCAGGCCCAGCCCCCGCGTGCCGCCGGTGATGATTGCTATTTTTCCTGTGTTCATGCGTCTGTCCTCGTAAAAGAGTAGTGAATGGACGCTAGTGTATTGTCTGGAAAAATAGAGATAAAGACTGATAATAGGATTAAACTTTTCAGAATTCCAGCATAATCAGGAAGGGCGCGATGAATGAAATCCAGGCCATGGGAATCTTCTTGCGGGTGGCGGAGCTTTCCAGCTTTACACAGGCCGCCCGCCATATGGGTCTGCCCAATGGCAGCGTTTCGACGGCGGTGCAGGAACTGGAGAGCATGCTGGGCACGCGCCTTTTGCATCGCACCACGCGCCGTGTGCAGCTTACGCCGGACGGCCAGCAGTTTTATGAACGCAGCAAGAACGTGCTGATGGACGTCGACGAATTGCGAACCATGTTCCGCAACAAGGCGGAGGGCCTGGAAGGTCGCTTGCGCGTCGACATGCCGGCCGGAATGGCGCGGAATGTGGTGGTGCCGCAGTTGCCGGAATTCCTGCAAAAGCATCCTTTGCTGCAAATCGATCTGGGCAGTGCGGACAGGCATGTGGATCTGGTGAAAGAGGGCTTCGATTGTGTGCTGCGCATCGGCCGGCTGCAGGAGTCGTCGCTGGTGGCCCGTTCGCTGGGCTCGGTAAGGGTAGTCAATTGCGCCAGCCCCGCGTATGTCGAGCGCTATGGCTGCCCCAAAACATTGGAAGACCTGGCCGACCACTGGTTGATCGAGTACGATCCGATGCTTGGCGCCAAGCCGCTGGGCTGGGAATGGTTCGATGGCAAGCGCAGGCGCTATTGGCCCATGCCCGCGGCCTTGACCGTCAACAACACGGAAACCTATGAGGCCGGCTGCGTAGCCGGCCTGGGACTTATCCAGGCGCCGGTCATGGGTATGCGCCATTTGCTGGAGCAGGGTGAACTCATCGAAGTCCTGCCGGCCTATGCGCCCGAGCCCATGCCTGTTTCCATCCTGTACCAGAACCGCAGGCAGGTTCCCGCGCGGGTGCAAGTGTTCATGGACTGGCTGGCGGAGCGGGTCGCGCCGTATACAGGGATGGATTCTTGAGCCTTGCCTGGGAGCCGCAGCATGGCGGAGCCCATGGCAAGCGTTCGGCGCATTTTCCTAAAGCCCCAGATCGGAAAGCCCGGGGTGATCGTCGGGCCGGCGCCCCAAAGGCCAGTGGAATTTGCGCTCGGATTCTTTGATCGGCAAATCGTTGATGCTTGAGTGGCGGATTTTCATCAGGCCGTCGGTGTCGAATTCCCAGTTTTCGTTGCCGTACGAACGAAACCAGTTGCCCGAGTCGTCGTGCCACTCGTAGGCATAGCGCACGGCAATGCGATTGTCCGTAAAGGCCCACATTTCCTTGATGAGCCGGTAATCCAGTTCCTTGGCCCATTTTCGGGCGAGGAACTCCCGGGCTTCGCCCCGGTTGTGGACGAACTCCGAGCGGTTGCGCCAGCGTGTGTCCAGGCTGTAGGCCAGTGCGACCTTATCGGGGTTGCGATGGTTCCAGCCGTCTTCGCCTTGGCGTACTTTCTGAATGGCGGTTTCCCGCGTGAAAGGGGGGAAGGGTGGGCGGGCTTCGGTAGACGACATGTGTGACCTCGTTCGGTTACGGGAAAAACCTGTGCAGGCGTTCACGGATCGGCTGGCGGAACGGGCCACAGCCTATGTCGATCTAGGGCCTGTTTGTCGTGGTGTCGTCCAGGCAGGATTGCATCAGCGCCCGGGCTTGCTCGGCGCTCATTTGGCTGCCGGAGAACACGTTCCTGTACATGATGGGCGCCACGAAACGATCCATGACCGTATCGGCGTCCGGCGCTGCTTCGCCGCGCTGGTGCGCGCGGTTAAGAATAATCTCGATTTGCGAGCGCGTATATTCGGAGCATTGCGCTTGCCAGTTGTTATTGGCGGCGCAGGCCAGCACGGCGCGCACCATGGCTTTGCCAGGTTCGGAGGTCATTTCGTCGAAGAACTGATCGCCCCAGGCAAGAAGGTCGGTGCCGACGCTTCCGGTATCAGCCGGTTCCGCATCGGGGCGCAGGCGCTCCAGCGCTACGTCGGCCAGCAGTTCGGAAAGATCACCCCAACGCCGGTAGATGGTCGACGGCGTAACGCCCGCCCGCGCCGCGATCAAGGGTACGGTAACGTTGTGGCGTCCCAGCTCGGCGATCAGTTCGCGCACGGCCTTGTGCACGGATTCCTGGACGCGGGCGCTGCGGCCGCCTGGGCGAATGCCTTCTCGAATGCTCATGTTGCAACGTTAACACAAATTATTTGCTTTAAGAGCGATATCGGCGCAGAATGCGTAAATGCAAATTTTTTGCGTTAATTGGCTGCATGCCAAAGCGTGCACCTTCGTATTGTGGCGGAGAGGCTCTGGCCCTTGGGCCGGAATTCTTCAAATAAACCAATCTGGAACGAACTGACATGGGCACACGGCAAACCACCTTGACGGCATCGCAACCCCCTTGGCTGATGGGGCGGCCTGCCGCCCTGTGGCTGCAGGCGCTGGCCTTGCTGACTTTCATGGCGGCTTCCAGCGCGCCTACGCCCTTGTACAGTATTTACCGTGAGCATTGGGGGTTCTCGGCCAGCACACTGACCATCATCTTCGGGGTGTACGCCATCTTCCTGTTGCTGGCTTTGCTGGTGCTGGGGTCGGTGTCCGATCACATCGGCCGCCGGCCCGTGATTGCCAGCGCGCTGGCGCTGGACGCCGTTTCCATGGTGGTGTTCATGACGGCCAGTGCCGTTCCCATGTTGATTGCCGCGCGCATCGTGCAAGGGGTGGCCACCGGGGCGGCCACCAGCGCGCTGACGGCCGGTCTTATGGATCTGGACAGCAGGCGCAGTCCCATGATCAACAGCGTAGCGCCCATGATAGGCCTGGCTGTGGGGGCGTTCGGGGCCAGTATCCTGGTTCAGTTTGCGCCGGCGCCCATGCAGCTCGTGTATGTCGTATTGCTTGTGGTGCTGGTCTTGCAGGCCCTGGCCGCGTGCTTCATGCCCGAGACGGTCGTCAGGCGGCCGGGGGTGCTGGCAGCCATGCTGCCCACCGTGGCCGTGCCGCGCCATGCCTGGCGTGTATTGTTGCTTATCGCACCCATGGACGTGGCGGGGTGGGCGCTGGGCGGTTTCTATTTCTCGTTGGGCCCGACCCTGATCGCCCAGGTTACAGGTGTGCACGATCCCGTCGTTGGCGGCGTCATGGTGGCTATTCTGACGTTGACTGCCGCGGCTGTCGTGGTCGTGCTGCGTGCCTGGACGCCGCAACGTATGCTGGTGGTTGGCGCTTCGTCTCTGGCGCTGGGCGTGGCCACCACCTTGGGCGGCGTGCACGGCAGTGCCATGTGGTTGTTCTTTTTAGGAACCGCTTTGTCGGGCCTGGGCTTCGGGCTTGGGTTTCTTGGTGCGTTGCGCACCTTGCTGCCCGTGGCGCAGCCCCACGAGCGCGCGGGCCTGATGGCCGCCTTCTACATCATGAACTATCTGGCGTTCTGCCTGCCCGCAGTGCTGGCCGGTGTCCTCACCAATGTCATCGGCTTGGCTGCCGCCAGCGATTACTACGGCGCGGCGCTTATCGTGCTGGCGCTCATGGCGTTGATAGGCGGCAGGCTTTTCCCCATTGGAAAGTAGTTCGCGGCTTGCCCGGCCGTACCCGATGGGGCGCGGGCGGCGCCAGGCGTGCTTGTGCCGTTTACGGCCGCCGCCTCGCTGGGCTTCATCCGCCTGGTTTGCATGCGGGCCGGGCTTGTTGCACACTAGGCGGGGTTTTCATACAAGGACGGAACAACAGCATGGCTCAGGCAAGGAATAGCGACTACGAGTTCGACCTCTTCACCATCGGCGCCGGTTCGGGTGGCGTTGCGGGCTCGCGGCGCGCCGCCTCTTACGGCGCGAAAGTCGGCATCTGCGAAGACAGCCGGGTGGGTGGGACTTGCGTCATCCGGGGCTGTGTTCCTAAGAAGCTGCTGGTGTACGGCGCCCATGTGGCCGACGACATCGCCGACGCGAAAGGCTATGGCTGGGACATTCCGCAGGCCACGTTCGACTGGCCAACCCTTATCCGGGCCAAGAACCGCGAAATCGACCGCCTCAACGGCATTTACCTGAAAATGCTGGCCGATGCCGGCGTTACCTTGATCGAAGGCCGAGGCCGCCTTGTCGATGCGCATACTGTGGATATCGGTGGACGCAAGGTTACCGCCGAACGCATTCTTATCGCCACCGGCGGCTATCCGACCCTGCCGGACACGCCGGGCATCAAGCATGCCATCACGTCGAACGAAGCGCTTGAACTGGCCGAGTTGCCCAAGCGTATCGTGATCGTCGGCGCGGGCTATATTGCCGTGGAGTTTGCCGGCATCTTCCAGGCCCTGGGGGCGGATGTGACCCTGGTGGTGCGCCGCGATATTCCCCTGCGCGGCTTCGACCAGGACGTCCGCGCGCACCTGGCGGAAGAGCTGACCGGGCGCGGCATGCATATTCTTAGCGGAACTCTGGTCGAGCGTATCGAAAAAGTGTCGGGCGGGCTGGAGGTTAGGTTGAACAACGGCCAGGTTCTGCCTTGCGACCAAATTCTTTACGCCACCGGCCGCGCGCCCAATACAAGCACCCTGGGGCTGGCGGAAGCGGGCGTCAAAACAGACGAGAACGGCGCTGTGCTGGTCGACGAGTGGTCGGTGACCTCGGTGCCCAATATCTACGCCGTGGGCGACGTCACCAACAAGCACAACCTGACCCCCGTCGCCATCGCCGAGGCACGCGCCCTGGTCGAAACCCTATACAACGGCAATCCCACATCGTTCGACCCAAGCAATATCCCCACGGCCGTATTCAGCCAGCCGCCCGTCGCCACGGTGGGTTTGAGCGAGCAGCAAGCGCGCGAAGCGGGCAAGCAGGTGGACATCTACCGCAGCAAATTCCGCCCCATGCGCAACACCTTGAGCGGTCGCCAGGAAAAAACGCTGATGAAACTGGTGGTCGACCGCGACAGCGATCGCGTGCTCGGCTGCCACATGGTCGGCCCCGACGCCGCCGAAATCATGCAGGGCCTGGCCATAGCCTTGCAATGCGGCGCTACCAAACGCCAATTCGACCGCACCGTCGGCATACACCCCACCGCCGCCGAAGAGTTCGTGACCATGAGGGATAAGGTGGGTGATTGACTGATGGCGTAATTTTTCCCAAGGAACCGTCATGATCTATGAACTCTGGTATTGGAATGGCATTCCCGGGCGCGGCGAATTCGTTCGGCTGGCGCTCGAGGCGGCGGGCATTGCCTATCGGGATTGCGCCCGCGAGGGCGATGGCGACAGCCGGCGGTTGATCGACGATATGCTGAGCGACCGCGCCTGCCCGCCGTTTGCACCGCCGTATCTGATTGCCGACGGCATGACCATTTCCCAGACCGCCAATATCCTGCTGTTCCTGGGGGAAAAGCATGGCTTGGCGCCGTCCGACACGGCGGGCCGGCTTTGGGTGAACCAGTTGCAGCTTACTATCGCCGATATGGTGGTCGAAGCGCACGATGTTCATCACCCCATTGCATCCGGCATGTACTACGAAGAGCAAAAAGTGGAGGCCCTGCGCCGCGCGCAGGACTTTCGCCAGGCGCGGCTGCCGAAGTACCTGGCGTATTTCGAGAAGGTCCTTTCGCATTACGACGGCTGGCTTACCAGCAGTGCGCGCTGGTCGTATGCCGATCTGTCGCTGTATCTATTGATGGACGGCCTGCTGTTTGCCTTCCCCAAGCGCATGGCGGCCATCATGCACAGCTATCCGCTTTTGGCGGGTCTGCATCAAAGAGTGGCCGATCTGCCCGAATTGCAGGATTACTTCGCCAGCGATCGACGCCTGCCGTTCGGCGACGGCATGTTCCGCCATTATCCAGAGTTGGATGGACGGTAGCCGTCTTGTTTAAACAGTGCTGGGCCGGGCTTGAGCCGGCACGGCGATGTTCACGCAAAGTTATAGAAGAAAGGAATGAAGCATGAGTGAATCAACAACGATGACTCGGGAGCAGATACAGCAATTGATGGACAGTTCGCCGCTTATCCGCTTTTTAGGGTTGAGCTGCACGCATATGGATGTGGGGGCCGGCACACTGGAGCTGAAGATGCCCAAGGGAAGTCAGTTGGAACGCATCGAGTCCTCCGGACAGTTTCATGGCGGGGCGGTGGCCGCGCTGATCGATACAGCGGGCGCTTTTACGGTGGTCATGGGTACCCAGGCGACTGTACCCACCATCAATTTCAGGGTTGATTACTTGCGGCCCAGCACAGGCGGTTTTTTGCTGGCCAAGGCGCTGGTGCGTCGCGTCGGCAAGAACATCGGCGTCGTAGACGTGGACGTCTTCGATGAGCAGGCGCGCCTGACGGCGGTCGGGCGAGGGTGCTTTGGCGTCGCCCCGGCCTGATCCGACGGATCCCTCGGTGCCTTTACCTTTGGCGTGGATGCGGAGGAAGGCGAGTCCCGTTTTCCGTCCATGCCTACGCAGTTTCGGGAATAGATGCGCAACCGGCGCTAACGCAGCCGGCTTTCCTCGTACGAAAGCACGTCGCGCGCGCTGCGCAGGCTGTAATCCAGGTCTCGCAACTGGCGCCGTAGCGAGTCGCGTGCGTTGTCGTCCTTGGCCTTGTCCAGTTGGTACTGTTTGTTCCGTTGTTCGGATACCAGCGAGTCGACGCGCTTCTGGGCCTGGTAGACGCGGTAGCCTGCCTTGTAGCGATCCAGAAATGCGGGTTCCAGTTCGGGCGGGCAGGCATTGCGGTAGCTGTGTCCTTGGCGTCCTTCGTTCAGCCCGTTGGCGGGCGTGCAGTAGTGCTTGATGCCAATGGCGCGGCCCGCTTCATATTGGCTGGCGTTGGGTACAACACCTACTTTCCCGCAGGCTTCACGATGCGCTTCCAGGTAAGAGCGCGGCTGGCCGTTTTGCCCGTCCCGCATGCCTTGTTCGCGCCAGTTGGCGGTACGGCATTCCTCGGCCGACATGCTGGCGCATCCTGCGAACAGGCTGGCCAGGCCACAGACCACCACTACGCGCATCAAGGTTGAAAGCTGTTGTTTGCCGCTCACAATGAGTTCCCCGTTCCATAATATTTTGAAACATTATAAGGAATCGAAGTAAGTTCCGGTGTCGAGCCGCTGACGAACGTTACGCATTTCTCCCGGCCGCCCATACTGGTATTGCCGGCCTTTTAATCCGGGGCGGCGGATACTCTTGCCGGCGCTGCGCGGTATGCATGCTTTGCCGCTGTAGGGTAGGGTTTTGTGGCTTGATCTGACAAAACTTCACAATACCGTGGCGAGGCCCTTGTTACTCTGAAAGTTCTAGCTACGAGTCAATAAGGAGTCTTATCATGACCTTGAAGAAATTCCTGTTCGCGTTGATGGTTGCGGGTTGCGGGAGCATTGCAGCGTGCTCTACGCCAACCGAGGTGACCACCCAGGATGGCCAGAAGACCATGACGGCGGATAAGCCCGAGATCGATAGCAAAGACGGTTTCGTCACCTACGAGAAGGACGGTAAGGAAGTCAAGGTGAACTCGAACAACGTCAAGAGCATTGAAGAGGTCAAGTAAGCTGTAGGTAGCGTTTTTCGGGCTTATGCCCGTGTCACGCTTGACGCCAGGCAGACCAGGGGCCGGCAATGCTGCAAAGACAGGTTTTTCTACACTGTTCGACCGCAGGTTGTATTGAATACGCAGCCTGCGGCCATGCCTGGCCGATTCAGGCGGCTTTCGTTGCCGCCTTGGGAAATGCGGCGTCCGCCGTGCGCTGCAGATGCTTGTTCATAAGTTCACAGGCTTTGGGCGCATTGCGCTCCAGCACCGCCTCCATGATCTCGCGATGCTCGGTGTCGCGGTCGCGTGCGGAATTTGCGGCCGCTGGGGGCGGGCTGATCATGCGTAGCCGGCGATAGCGCTCGGAATGATCCAAAAGCTGTGAGTGGAATCGCAGCAGCCACGGCGAGTCGCAGGCGGCCACCAGCGCGTCGTGGAAAGCACGGTGCCGCGATTCCCAGTTCATGACGGCGTCGAAGTCGTCCATGCTGTCCGGCAACGGCGTGCGCGACAGGCGGTGAAACGCCGAAAGAATATTCGCTTCCCATTCTTCATTGCCTTGCGCGATGGCCGCGGACAAGGCGATGGCCTCGATTTGCTGTCGCGTGCGGGTCAGGTCGATCAGCTCCACGGCTGAAACCGGCGCCACGGCGAAGCCTCTCTGGCCCTCGGCAACCACCAGCCCTTCTGAGGCCAGGCGCAAAAGCGCCTCGCGCAAAGGGCTGAGGCCCAGGTCGTAGCGCAGCTTCAGTTCGTTGAGCCGCAGGCGCGACGAGGGTTCGAACCGGCCCGCCAGCAAGTCTTTGCTGATCAATTTATAGGCGAGTTCTGCCCGCGTCTTTTCCGACGCGGCGGCAGAATTGGCGAGGGAATCGGCGCTTATGGAAGTCATGGGGAAAGTATAGCTCTACGGGTATCGACTTATAAATTTTAATGAATTTCTTAGGGAAAACTATAATTTATAAATTTAATTTGAATTTATAAAATTTAGCCATCTAATGACGATTTCCCAAGGAAGCAACACTATGTCTTTTGCCCTTTCCACCGTAGAACATGCCGGCAAGGTGCTTGGCTGCATCGAAATCAACGACCGGTTTCATCCGCTGGAGTCCGTGGCCGCCGAAACCGGCCTGCCCCAGGACGTCGTGGCGCTGTTTGCGCAGTGGGACAAGCACTTTCCCGTTTTGCAGAAAGCCGCCGCGCAATGCGATCCGGCGGCGGGGTTGGCGCGCGGCGAGGTCAAGGTGCTGGCGCCGCTGTTGTATCCGGGCAAAGTCCTGTGCGCCGGCGCCAACTATTACGACCATCTGGCCGAAATGGGCGTGCCCGATCTGCGCAAGGAGGCGCAGCGGCTGTTTTTCTTCTTCAAGCCCCCGCGCAATGCCGTGGTCGGGCACGAATCCACGGTCGAGTATCCGCTGGGTACGGAAATGTTCGACTGGGAGATCGAGCTGGCGGTCGTTATCGGCAAGCGCAGCCGGCGGCTGACGCTGGACAACGCCCTGGATGCGGTGGCGGCCTACACGGTGGCCATCGATCTTTGCGCTCGAGACTTCAACAGCGCGCCCGACACCTTCTACAAGCTCGACTGGGTGGCCGGCAAGGCGCTGGATACCTGCTGCCCCCTGGGCCCGCGCTTGATCCCGGCGGCCTTCATTCCCGACCCGCAGAATCTTGCGCTCGAGCTAAGCGTGAACGGTCAGGTCAAACAGGACGCGCGCACCAGCGGCATGGTGTTCGACATCCGCGAGCAGCTCGTCACGTTGTCGAACATCATGACGCTCGACCCAGGCGATGTGGTGCTTACGGGCACCCCCGCCGGAGTGGGGTTCCCGAAGCGCACTTTCCTGAAAGTCGGCGATCGCATCGATGCGAAGATCGAAGCCATCGGCGCCTTGTCGGTTCAAGTGGGCCCGTCTGTGTAACGGCGCGGGTCGAAAGGAGACGAAATCATGATAGTCAGAACCGCGTACCTGGAAGGCAAGGTATTGCCGCAGAACGTCCGGCAATTCGATGCCTTCATCGCAACCGAGGTCGTGCCCATCATGAAGCGCTTCCCCGGGGTGAGGTCGGTGCGCGTAATGCGGGAGCAGGGAATCGAAGACGGCGGCCCGTCGCTGTACATGACCTTCGAGTCGGTCTACGACTCGGTCGAGGCCATGAATCATGCGTTTACCTTTCCTGTGCGTCAGGAACTGAAAAGCAAGATGCAGGAGATTCTGCCTTTGTTCGAGGGGCGGCTGTTTCATATTACCCAGCATCTTGTCGCAGACGAGTCAGTTGCTTGAAGCCCTCCGACGCCTGCCGAATGCCGGCGGGCGAGAGGGTTCATTCATGGCTTTATGACGGCGGCGAGAAGCATTCGGGTATTCGCGCCGGGTGCGGATCGGCCAGGTCTGTTTTTTGAAATCAAACGAGGTGGGTATGGACACAATGGATGAGAAAAAAATCATAAGAAAAATGACGTGGAGCATCGTGCCGCTGCTCTTTGCAGGATGGTTCGTCAATTACCTGGACAGGGCGAACATCGGTTTCGCGGCGCTGCAGATGAACCAGGAGCTTGGCATGGGGCCGGAAATGTTCGGCTTTGCCGCTGGTATTTTCTATCTCGGGTACATCCTGTTCGAAGTGCCCAGCAATCTCATGATGCATCGCTTCGGTGCGCGTAAATGGCTGGCGCGCATCATGTTCACATGGGGCTTGGTGGCCATAGCCATTGCTTTCGCCCAGACCCCAACTCAACTGGTTGTGGGGCGGATTCTGCTGGGCGTGGTCGAGGCGGGCTTTTTCCCCTCGGTGCTGTATTACCTGGCATCGTGGTTTCCGGCCAAGTATCTGGGCA
The DNA here is from genome assembly GCF_035555955.1 of Eoetvoesiella sp. Taxonomy (NCBI): domain Bacteria; kingdom Pseudomonadati; phylum Pseudomonadota; class Betaproteobacteria; order Burkholderiales; family Alcaligenaceae; genus Eoetvoesiella; species Eoetvoesiella sp. Next base: position 57,917 of record NZ_DATMGA010000019.1, read on the forward strand.
AGGCCATTGGCCAGGTATTCAGCGCCAACATCATCGCCCTGGTCATCGGGTTTCCGATTTCGGGTCTGATCATGTCGGCCTCGCACGAGGTCGCCGGCCTTTCGGGCTGGCGCTGGATGATGATTATCGAGGGCGCGCCAGCGGTCGTGCTCGGCGTCATTGCGTTCTTTTATATCGTCGATACGCCGGCCAAGGCGAAATGGCTTTCGGGGCCCGAGCGCGACTGGCTGATCCAGGCCCTGGCGGCCGAGCACAAGGCCGCCGAGAAGGTGGGCACCTCCAGTTTCAAGAAAGCCTTGCTGACTCCCTTGGTGTGGATGCTTGGCATTACGTACTTCTGCATGGGCGTCGGCTTTTTCGGCGTATCCACCTGGCTGCCGCAGGTGCTCAAGCAAATGACTCATATGTCCATCATCGAGATCGGGCTCACCGGGGCCATTCCGTTCCTGCTGGGGGCCATTGCCATGATCCTGAACGGCAAGCATTCCGATCAGACGGGCGAGCGCCGCTGGCACCTGGCCGTGCCGATGGGCATAGGCGCCATCAGCCTGGCGGCAAGCGGGCTGACTTCATCGATGCCGCTGCTGTCCTTCGTTTTCATCTGCATTGCGGCGGCCGGCATCATCGGCACGTTCGGCGTGTTCTGGACGCTGCCCGCCACTTTCCTTTCGGGGGCGGGCGCGGCCGGCGGCATGGCGCTGATCAATGCCATCAGCGGGCTGGCGGGGTTCTTCGCGCCATGGCTGATCGGCGTAATACGTGGACACACGCCGGATTTCACCATGTCCTTGTATGCGTTGGCCATCGCCGTGGTCGGGGCAACCTTGCTGGGCGCCTTCCTGCCTTATCCCGATTCGGGCAAAAGGGCGCTGATCAAGGAAGTGGGCTTGGAAGCCTAGAGGTTCGGCCCGGCCTTGCGCGAGGGTGGGCTCTTACGCCGCCGTAGGCGTCCCGTTGGCGAACTGCCGCTGCAAAGCCCAGGCATAGCGTGAGGGTGTGACGGTGAAGTAAAAAAGCGCTACCGTGTCGGCGTGACCTCAATGAAGCGAGGCTGGCCGCACCATGAAAATGAAAATTTCCATTCCCGGCATCATCGGCGCCGCGACGCTGGCCAGCGCGGCCTTGCTGGCTTCGATGCCTGCGACGGTCCGCGCCGCGTCGGAAAACGCTGGCCGGAATCAGCCAAGCGCGGATCAGCCCTTTACCATGGACAGCGTCGCCACGTTCGAGTATCCCTGGGCCATCGCCTTTCTTCCCGACGGCCGTCTGCTGGTCACTGAAAAGCCCGGAAAGCTGTTCATCACGACGCAGAAGGGCGAAAAGAAAGAAGTGGCCGGTATTCCCAAGGTGTATTACAGCGGTCAGAACGGTTTGCTCGACGTCGCCGTTTCGCCCGCATTTTCCCGCGACCACAGCATTTATCTCACCTTTGTCGAACCCGGGCGCGGCGGCGGCGCGCTTGCGCTGGCCCGCGCGCAACTGCGCGAGTCCGGCGGCGCGGCAAGCCTCGCCAACCTTGCCATCATCTGGCGACAGAACCGCTTCAGCAGTCGCGGTCAACCGGGCGGCATTATCGCGTTCCCGCCCGATGGGCGGCATCTGTTCCTGACGACGGGCGACCGCCAGCAGCCCCGGACCGCGCAAGACCCCGACCTGGCGCAGGGCAAGGTGCTGCGCCTGAACCTGGACGGCTCCACACCCAAGGACAATCCCATGGCCGGCCAGGGCGGCGTCAAGGCCCAGACCTGGACCACGGGCCATCGCAATCCCTATGGGCTGGCATTCGCGCCCGACGGCCGCCTTTGGCTTGACGAAATGGGCCCGCGCGGCGGCGACGAGCTCAACCTCATCCAGCCTGGACGCAACTACGGCTGGCCCGTGGTTTCCAATGGCGACAACTACAACGGCACGCCCATTCCCCGTCACGGCACCCACCCCGAATTCGAAGCCCCTGTCGTCTACTGGACGCCGGTCATTGCGCCGGCGGGCCTGGCCTTCTATGAGGGCGCCATGTTCCCCGCATGGCGTGGCTCCGCCCTCATCGGTGGCCTGGTGGAGAGAGGCCTGGTGCGTATCGCCTTCGACGGGAAGGGCGGCGCCAAAGAGGCCGAACGCTGGGTTTTGGGGCATCGCATACGCGATGTCGCCGTGGCCAGCGACGGCGCGGTGTGGCTGATCGAGGACGAGGAAGGGGGGCGGTTGCTAAGGCTTACGCCTCGCTGACCTGGCCAACTGCCTGGCCGCGTGTTCTTTCGACGGCATGCATGCTTGGCTGCGGCGCCGGGGCTGGCGTCGCCTTCGCGCATGAGGGGAGCCGAAAAGCGCGCCGGGCCGTGAACCCGCGAGTCAAGTGCTGGCCACCAGCAGTTCCTCTCCATTGTCGGGCGGACGCAGGCCGTCCTCCCTGTTTGCAAAGTAACGCTGCGCAAGGTCTGACGCGGGAACATGGCGCGCCTGCGCAAAGCCGGTTTCGCGGGCCAGGGTCAGGATTTCGTGTGGGGTGAAATAGCTCAGGAACGGTGTTCCGCTTGCTTGCGCGCCTTTCGCCGCCATCTCGAGCCCGGGCCGCACTTCGGGGCCGGCCATTTCCAGCGGAAGCAGGAAAGTCATGGCAAGCGTGGAACCTGGGGCAAAAGCCGAAACCTGGCGCAGCGTGGCCGCGTTCGCCTCTTTGGTCAGATACATGCTGACGCCGGTGGAGACCACGATGGCCGGCTTGCCTGCGTCGAAACCGGAGGTTGCCAGCTTGGCCCGCCAGTCTTCCCCGGCTTCGAAATCGACGGGCACGAAATGCAGCCAGCCGGGAACGCCGAAGCCCAGCTCGACCAGGCGCTGGCGCTTCCAGGCCTGCGGGCCGGGCGGGTCGATTTCGAATACCTTCAGCCGGGAGGCAATATCGGGCCTTCGCTGCGCGAAGCTGTCGAGGCCGGCGCCCAGAATGACGTACTGCTCGACGCCTTGACCAGCTTGCTCCACGACCAGGTCGTCGATGTAGCGGGCGCGGGCCACGATCGACGCCCGGAAGGGGAGCGTGAATTGCAGATCCATGTCGCCGCGGCTGCGCCAGTCGGGATCCGGGGCCAGCAGTCTGAGGCCGATTTCATCCTCGATCACGTGCGGTGGAGGATCCGCCTGGACATGCAGGGCCCGCCACAAGGCGACCCGCGCCGCCGTGCTGTCCGGCGCTATCTTGCGTTCATCGTTCATGATGTTCAATCCTTTCCGTTCGTTTTCGCCAGAAGCCGGCTTGCTGACCGTGCGCTGAACGATCCGACGCCATGCCGCGCGGGAGCTATTCGACAGTCGGCGGGCGTAGTACGATGGCATCACCATATCAAAACAACGAGACATGAACGATACACCACGCACTTTTCGCATCGGCGCCGTTACGGTGACGATACTGGTCGAATCTTCCGGCCCCTTGCTGCATCCCGCGGAGCTTTACCCCGACTCCACGCCCGAGATAATCGCCGCCCAGGCCGGCTGGATGGGGCCCCATTTATACGATGCCGCCAGCGACCGGCTGGTAATCGCCATGCAAAGCTATTTGCTGCGCAGCGCCGGCAAGACCATTCTGGTTGACACCTGTGTGGGCGACTGCAAGCAGCGGGTGCGCGGCGAGTTCGATGGCGCCGTCTGGCACTGGCTGTCACGGCTTCAAGAGGCTGGCGTCGAGCCCGAACAAGTCGACATCGTGCTGTCCACCCATTTGCATGTCGATCACGTCGGCTGGCATACCCGGCTGGAAGACGGCCAATGGGTGCCCACCTTTCCCAATGCCCGCTATCTTTTCGTGAAGCCCGAGTACGCCTATTGGCGCAGCGAAATAGGCAAGACCGCGCTCGAGCGCACCGGCGACTATATCGAAGACAGTGTGCAGCCGGTGTTCGACGCCGGCCTGGCCGACCTGGTCGAGACGGATCACCGCATCGATGCCGCACTGCGCCTGGTTCCCGCGCCGGGCCATACGCCCGGCCATGCCTGTGTCGAAATCAACAGCGAAGGCGAATCCGCGATCATCACCGGCGACCTGCTTCATCACCCGCTGCAATGCTGCTTCCCGAAATGGAGTACGCGCTTTTGCTTCGACCAGAACCAATCGCGCGCCACGCGCCTGGCGTTCATGAAAGAGCACGCGGAACTGGGCACCTTGCTGTTTCCTGCACACTTCCCCGCGCCGACCGCCGGGCGATTAAGCAAGGTGGAAACCAGCGAAGATATTAGCTACACCTATCATTTCGTGGATGACGAGGCTGACTGAGGGCTTGGTCAAGGCATTATCCGCAGTATCTTTTAATTTTTCACCATCAGGGGAAATCGATGTCTACAGTCAATGCCTGGTTGCGCAAGTGCCTGGTTTTCATTCCCATGGCCGTTGCAGCGACGTTCATAGGAAAGAGCTGTGCGGCGCAAACGCTTCGTGTCGTGCACGACCAGCGGTTCCCACCTTTTGCCAGCGTCGAGCAGGGCAAATCGCAGGGGCTTGCCGTGGATATTCTGGAAGCGGCGGCGAAGCGCGCTGGAATAAGCATTTCCTTCGTGCCCGTTCCTTTCAAGGAAATGATGCCGACGGTGGAAAAGGGCGATGCGGATGCGGTCTTTCCCATTGCCATTACCGAGCAACGGCGTGCCATCTACGATTTCAGCGCGCCGCTGTTGCCGACCGGAGGTGCTTTGTTCGTGCTGGCTCCGCAGAAAACACCGGAAGGCCTGTCCGCGCTTGCTGGGAAAACAGTGACCACTCCGAAAACAGGGCCCTTGGCGGGATACATCAAAAAAAATGCGCCGCAGGTCAAACTGGTGGTAACCGCGAACTACGAGGAAAGCCTGAGCCAGCTCGTTTCGGGCAAGGCGGATGCCGCGGCCTTGAATTTTCAAGTTGGAACCGTGCTTGCCGCAAAGCTGCATCCGGGCAAAGTCACCGCGCCGGATAAGCTCTTTCTCGAGCTGCCGCTGGCCTTGGCGGTTCCCAAGGGAAAATCCGCCCAGGTGCTGAAGAAGCTCGATGAGGGAATTTCCGCCATTAAGGCCGACGGCACGTGGGCCGCCATAAACAAGAAATGGCTTGGCGAAGGGGCCACTGGATCCATGAAGTAATAAGCTTCCTGGCTTGCGGCCTATTGGTATCGGCGATTGTTGTTAAGGCGCTGCAAACCCGACCGCTGATGCATTTGCGCGGCCGGGTTTTCCCGGCTTGCGGCCCTTGCTATCGGTCGGCCGGCTTGAACCCGTCGCGGTTGGGCATTTTTACCTTGGCCAGTGTGTCCTGGTTCATGTTGGCGTCTTGCGGCACGATGTTCGCCTTGTACAAGATGTAGGCGGTAAGAGCGTAGACCTCGTCGTTGGACAAGCTGTTGGGTGAGGTGAACGGCATGGCGCGCTTGACGTAGTCGAACAAGGTTGTCGAGTAGGGCCAATAGCTTTCCACGGTTTTAACGGGTGGGCCCGATTTGGCGGCCAATGTGCCGCGTCCGCCGATCAGCCGGTCGCCGATTCCTCCTTCAAGGTTTGCGCCATGGCAAGCCAGGCATTGCTGCGTATATAGTTTTTCGCCTTGCATGACCGTGCCCGAGCCCTTCGGCAGGCCGCGGCCGTCCGGCAGGGGCGAGACGAACTGCTTGAGTTCCTCGGGACCAACGTTGGTGCCGAACCCGTAGTGATGAGGGGATTCAGCCGAGGCGGATGTGGCTGTCGACCCTTCGGCTTGCGCGGCGAAGCCGCTTGTACAGGCGAGCCCCACAGCGAATGCGATAAGCGTTTGCTTAGTAGTGATGGACATTTGACACCTCCCCGCTTGCGGCGACTTTCCAGCTTTGAATGCCGTTCAAGTGATAAACCGAAGATAGCCCTCGCTCGTCCACCAGCGCCTTGATGGTGGGCTGGACGTAGCCGGTTTCGTCGGTACAGCGGCTTTGCAGGATGGCTTCCTTGCCGTCCCATTCCCAGGGCAGGGTGAAACGGGTGTGGCAGATAGGCAGCACCGGGCCGTGCAGCGTGGCGTCGCGCCAGCTTTTCCCGCCATCCACCGAAACCTCGACGCGTTTTACCGCGCCGCGCCCCGACCAGGCCAGGCCCGAGATCTCGTAGAAGCCGGGCTTTTGCAGCAGCATCTCGCCGGACGGGTACGTAATGACCGACTTGGCCTCCATGAGGAAGGAGAACTGCAGGGCGGTGCCGTCCGGCATCAGATCCGTGTATTTCGAAGTTTCTTCGCGGGTCATGAAGGGCATGTCGGAGACCTCGATGCGGCGCAGCCATTTGATCGACATATTGCCTTCGTATCCCGGCACGAACAGGCGCAGGGGGTAGCCTTGCTCGGGTCGGATGGCTTCGCCGTTCTGGCCGTAGGCAAGCAGGCAGTCCTTCATGGCCTTCTCGATGGGTATGCTGCGTGTCATGACGGCCGCGTCGCCGCCCTCGGCAAGCAGCCATTTTGCCCCCGGTTTCAGGCCAGCCTCGTTCAGGATGGTGGAAAGAGGCACGCCGACCCACTCGGAAGTGGAGGTAAGCCCATGGGTTCCCTGAACGGTCTTGAGCGTGGGCTTGGCCCATTCCGTAAGCCCGTTGCCGGAACATTCCAGGAACATCATCCTCGACAGCGCGGGAAAGCGCTTGAGGTCGGCCATGGAAAACTTCTTGGCCTGCTTGACCATGCCGTGCACATACAGCATATGCTTGGAGGGATCGATGGTGGCGATGCCGCCATGATGCCGTTCGTAGTGCAGGCCCGATGGCGTAATCATCCCTATGCTGTCCTGCAGGGGCGTAAAGCTCCAGGACGACTCGGTGGTTTTCGTGGGATAGCGTGTTCGGACTTCGGTTTCGAACTGGGAACGCAAACCATAGCCGCCATCGTCGGTGGCAACGCCAACGCCTTGAACCTTGGTTGCGTCGGGGGGAACGTTGCGCTCTCTGGCGCCTGGCGTTGCCGCCGATGCCATGCCGGAAACGCCAGCCGTGCCGATGGCGGCCATCGCCCCCAGCATGAACCGCCTGCGCGCCGGAGTGACTTGCGGTGTCGTTCCTTGGTAATAGGGAGAGGCTGGGTCGTGCCGCTCGGCCTCTAGAAATCGGCGCTCCAGTTCTTGCAGAGCATTGGGACTGTGGGAATGGGATAAGGTGGGATCACTGCTTGCTGAGTTCTTCATACACCGCTCCGTTGAATACTACCGGCTGACAAGTGGAAAAAGCGTGAATCAGTGCAATCCTGCAAGGCAGGGTATGCTGCCTTGCGGCGCATACATCGTCGATAGTACCGAGGCGCGACGAGCAACTCAAGGGAACGGGCCTTGCACCCGACGCCGGGCTTATGTTTTTCTGCTACTAAACGTTGCCGCGAAGCATGCGTGCAAGCGCCTTGGCATCGCTTTGTTCCCCAGCCCAGTCCGCGGCAAAGTGCTCATAGGTCCGTGCAATGCCGCTGTAGATATCAGACTCCGGCCGTTCACCCAGGTAGGCGGAAATCTCGTCCATTTCGGCGACCCAGCGGTAGGCTTTTGGAAACATGCCAGGCACGGTGCGGCCCAGCCACGCGAATAGCTGCGGCTGGCTGGCGGCAAGTTCGTCGCTCAGCACCTGCCCCACGCCGTAGCGGTCGGCCGCCAGGCACATGACCGACCCCAGCGCGGCCAGGCCTTTGGTGATGCCGCCGTAGCTCATCTTCAGGGCCGATGCGGCCCCCACCGGCGCATCCAGCGCCATCACGTCCAGGCCCGCGCTTGCCAGCCTGGAGGCGGCGTCTTCCACATTTCCCGACAGGTAGAAAGTGGTGGCAGCGCCGGTATTGGCGCCTTCGGCTTTGGGCGGCGGGCCGATGATGCTGCCGTCCAGAAAGGGCGTGCCAGTGTCCTTCACTACCCGTTCAATGGCCAGAACCGTTTCCGGCGAGACCGCGTTGCAGTCGATGTAGACAGGCTTGCGCGGCGCGGCCCGCAGTGCTGGAGCAAGGCGTTCGGCGATGGGCAGCGCCTCTTTGGGCGGCAGGATGGAAAGCAGGAAATCCGCCGCGACCAGTTCTTCGTCGCCGGCGGCGATCATCCCCGCGGCCTGCGCCCGCGCCGCGCTGGATGCGCTGCGGCCTTGCAAGGAGGTAAGTACCCTGGCCCCGTTGCGCGCCAGCAGCGCGCCCACGCCCGATCCCATATTTCCGGGGGCGGTGATTGCAATGGTTATTGCCATAAGTGGTGGTTCCTTTGACGGTGCGTAAATACCCGAGAGCGGCGGGAGATTGCCGGCGGCGCGTTTGTCGTTCTTCGTTCCGGGCTGATGTTTGTCGAGGCTTTTCGCATCATACGGCTGCTTGATGATTTCAGGCGATCCATGAGTTTCGATTACCGGCATTCGCCCATTCTGTGGGATAGGTGCAAACCCCGATTGTCTGTGCCTCCCAGCTTGGAAATATAATTATTGAAACGATGTTTCTAATAGTGAAACAAAAGTCAAAAAGCTTTTTATGGGCATTCGGAATCGAATCATTCAGTTTGACGAGGAGTCATGATGGCCAAGCAAATCTCTGCCGCTCCCTCCGCGCAGAGCAGATGGACATGGGATAGCGTCCCCGACTTGCCGCAGACGCACTACCTTGATAACCGTATCTATACGGACGAGGCTTTGTTCGAAGCGGAGATGGCGCGGATTTTCAAGCGGCAATGGAAGTTCGTATGCCATGAAAGCGAGCTGGAGCGGGCCGGCGACTACCGGGCTGTCAGTGTGGCCGACAGTCCTGTTTTCGTGGTCAAGGGGGAGGACGGCGCCGTACGCGCCTTCCTCAATATATGTCCTCACAGGGGGGCTCGCTTGCTGCGCGAAGCTCGAGGCAATTTGCGAGGGCATCGCCTTAGCTGCTTCTATCATCATTGGACTTTCTCGACCGCGGGCGAGTGCGTAACCATTCCTCTGCCGCAAGGATACAAACATGATGTGGTGCGGCCGGGCAGCATCGGCTTGCGGGCTGTACCCGTCGGTTTGCGGCACGGGCTGGTTTTCGTCAAGGTCGATGACAGTGAAGAGGGGCAAAGCCTGGACGACTTCCTCGGGGTTGCGCTCGATGAAATTGCTACGCCCATAAAAGACCTGGAGGTCTTTCACTATCACCGGGTCGAAGTGAGGGCGAACTGGAAGCTCTTTGTCGAGACGAATTGCGAAGGCTATCACGAATTGCTGCATTTCCTGAACCGGACCACGGCGCTTTCGCAGCCCGAATACATGAAGCGCAAGTGGCTCCTGAATCCGAATGGCCATCATACATTTCAGCCGGCCAGGATCGCTTATGGGAAGCTGCGGCTGGGGGATAGAAGCGAAGGAACACTGGCGGGCATGGCGCCCAATATGCACATCGTCGTCGATCTTTTCCCTGATTGCATGATCAATGCCCGTTCGACAGTTGTTCGCATGGATTCCCTGGTGCCTGTATCGCCGGGATTGACCATTCTTGAATGCCGCGGGCTTGCGCCCAAAGGCGATAGCGCGGATCAGCGGCGATCCAGGGTGCGCCAGCATAACCAGGTATGGGGTCCGCTGGGCAGGAATCTTCCCGAGGACATCTGGGCCATCGAGACACAGTGGGCCAACATGGCCAGCGGTGGGTTGCCGTACTCCATCATTGCGCGTGAAGATGACAATCGTGCAACGGACGATGCGCCGCTGCGAAGTTTTTACGCCCAGTGGCAGCGCTTGATGGGTGTCGCGCCATTCAATATCGCTATGGCGCAGACGGGTTCCATGGCCAATTCTTCGGAAATTGCAATATGAAAGCCGATGATCGAATCCAGCTCAATGAACTGATCGTTTTTACCGGTGTGTGCCTGGATCAGGAAAACTTCGAAGGATATCTCTCTTCGTTTTGCGACGATGCCGAATACCAGGTGGTGTCCATCGTCCCGGAAATAGCGCAAACGGTCGCATGGCTTGATCTGACCAAGCCGGCCCTCGAGAGCCTGCTGATGTCCGCCGATCGGCATACCTGGAATACCGGCTTGCGCACCCATCATATTGCCGCGGCCACGTTTTCCTTCGAGCCGGCGCATGCGGATACGGTGTCGTCGGTGTCGATTTTCCGGACGGATGCGGAAGGCAACACCAAGCTGTATGCGGTGGGCCGGTATTACGACCGATGGGTGCGCTCGGCGGATAGCTGGCTTCTGGCCAAGCGTACGCTTCAATTGGACACGAGGGTATTGGCGCCGCCGTCCGGAATGCCAATGTAATAGTCGCCATCCATCCGATGCGACGCTGATCATGGAGATCCTGTCATGACGGAAACGAGCAAAAGTGGCCTCCCGGGGCTTATGCATGTGGACCATGTGGCGCTTACCGTGCCCGATCTGGACGCCGCGGTCGAGTTCTACTCGGACGTCATTGGCGGTGTGCCGTTGTATCGGATCGGGCCCTTCGACGCTAAAGAAATGCCTGCGATGGACGACGGGCGAGATTGGTGCGAAGCGCACGTCAATGTGGCGGATGCCCGGTTGACGATAGCAATGCTGCAGGTTGGGCCTAACCTGATGCTGGAGCTGTTCCAGTATGACAGGCCTATTGAAAGGCGGGCCAGCCCGCCGCGAAATTGCGACCTCGGAGGACATCATATTGCGTTCAAGGTTTCGGATATCGACCGCGCAATACAGTATCTGAAAGAGCGGCGGATACGTGTCATGAGCGGCCCCATGGCATTTGACGAAGGGCCTTGCGCGGGCTTGCGGGTAATTTATTTTCTGGATCCTTGGGGCAACCAGCTGGAGCTGGTCGAGTACCAAAGGCAAGGGTTCGAGGCTTCTTGCGCTGTTCGAATATATCGCCAGGCGGCCGAGTCCGTTTAGGCGCCGGGCGATTTCATCTGTTCGGCAGGCGTATGCCATGGACGGCTTATCGGTTGTGAGCCGTAAGGAGCGCGGGTGTTTGAACGCCGGATTCTTTTTTGTGGCGGCAGGGTAGTACGAGGATGTTGACTATGAAGCACAGCGGCGCCGGATGCGGATCCATGCCCATGAAAACGTCAAGGTATGGGGATTGGTCAAGGTGCTATTTCCAACGTGGCAAAAGGAGACTAGACAATGAAGAAGCCTGTTCAAGCGATGCTGGCGGCCGTGGGGGCGTTGATGGTGGCTGCGCCGGCTCTGGCGGCCGATGTTCCCGTGTTGAACGTGGGGTGGACCATTCCCGCCGAAGAAGCCAAGTACCTGATGATGAAGCGGCCCGAGATGTTCCCCGACCTGGGCAAGAAATACGCCATCAAGTGGATCCAGTTTCAGGGTACTTCCCCCATGGCCCAAGCCTTGCGCGCCAATGTGACCGACTGTTCGACCATGGCGCCGGTGCCTCTGGCGCTGGGGTTCATAGAAAGCGGGCTCAAGGCCTATATCGTGGCCCAGCACGTCTACGAAAAGAAAGGTAATTTCACGGTGTACTGGGCCGTCAAGAAAGACAGCCCCATCAAGAGCGCCGCCGACCTCAAGGGCAAGGTGCTGGGTGTCAATACCTACGGTTCGGGTACCTACTTCAACCTTGTGTTGTGGCTGCAGAAAAACGGGATAGACACGAAGAAGGACGTCAAGTTCGTGGAGGTCGGTTTCCCTCCCATGGCCGATGCGATCCGTTCGGGGCGTGTCGATCTGGGTACCATGAACCAACCCTTCGCCCTGCTGTCGCAGGAAAAAGGCGACCTGCGCGAGCTGGCGTCCCAGACGGAGGTTCAAACCCCGCAAGTGCAAATCTTTGAAAGTTGCAGCAAGAAGTACACCGATGCGCATCCCGAGGTGGTCAAGGACTATGTAAGAGATTTGCAGCGAGCAATGGAAATCGTGCAGACCAATCGCAAGCTGGCCGTGGCGGTTTCTTCGGAAGTCACGCGTGCGCCTGTTGCGTTGCTCGACAAGTATCTGTTGACCGACAAGGATTTCGCGCGCGACGAGGACATGAAGCCCAACCTGGATTCCATCCAGAAGACCTGGGACCTCTATTACAAGGCCGGTTTCTTGTCCAGGCCGCTGAAGATCGACGACTTTGTCCGCAAAGATATTATCGCGCCCATAAAATGATCAACATCGAGCAACTGGGAAAGACTTTCCAGACCGCCAGAGGCACGTCGCACACCGCCATTCGGGACATCTCGCTGGATGTCCCCGAAGGGCAGTTCCTGTCCATCCTGGGGCCCAGCGGCTGCGGCAAAAGCACCTTGCTGTATATGGTAGGCGGCTTCGAGGATGTCTCGGCGGGGCAAATCCGGGTCGACGGCCAGGTGGTGCAGGGCCCGGGGCCGGACCGCGGCCCGGTCTTCCAGGAGTACGCGCTGTTTCCCTGGAAGACCGTGCTGGGCAACGTGGCCTACGGCCTGCGCGAGCAGGGCGTGCGCAAGGCCGAGGCCGAAGAGCGCGCCATGCTGTGGCTGGAAAAGGTCAATCTCAAGAACTACGCCCATTTCTATCCGCGCGAGCTTTCCGGCGGCATGCGCCAGCGCGCCGCCATTGCGCGCACCCTGGCGTACGAACCGAAGATCCTGCTCATGGACGAGCCGTTCGGGGCGTTGGACGCGCATACGCGGCTGACCCTGCAGGCCGAGCTGCTGTCGCTGTGGGAGCAATTGCACAACACGGTGCTGTTCGTCACGCACAGCGTGGATGAAGCCGTGTACCTGTCGGATCGGGTGGTGGTGCTGACCGGCACGCCGGGCGCGGTGCGCGAGATCGTCCCCATCGATCTGCCGCGTCCCCGGGTGCGCGCCGAGCTGCTGCGCAACCCCGCCTACCAGGAATACATCATCCAGCTCGAGCGCCTGCTGGTCGGAGGGCACGCATGATGCGGCAGATATCGGTACGTCCGTCGTCGCGGGCAACGCGGCTGCCGGCGGCACTGCCGCCCGGAGAGCCGGCATGAACGCGCCCGCCGCCGCTCCGAAACGCGCCAAGGCGCTGTGGTACGAGAACCCGGTGGTGGCCATGGCGCTGGTCGTGCTGGTGCTGGGCGCCTTGTGGGCGCTGGCGGCTTGGCGGCTGGGCTTCAGCTCTTTTCCCGGGCCCGTGGCGGCGCTGCGCGCCTTGCCGGGGCTGCTGTTCGACCCTCAGGCCCTGTGGGCCATGGCCTTGTCGCTGGGGCGCATGTTCATCGGCTACGCCTGGGCGGCGGTGTTCGCCATTCCGCTGGGCCTGGCCATGGGCCGCAGCCGCGCGGTGCACGAATTCCTGTATCCGTTGGTGTCCCTGGTGTATCCCATGCCCAAGGCGGCGCTGATGCCCATTCTCATGCTGTGGTTCGGCCTGGGCAGCTTCTCGAAGATCTTCGTCATTGCCATGGGCGTCAGCCTGCCGCTGCTGTATCACAGCTGCCTGGGCGCCAGCCGCATCGAGAACAAGCTGGTCTGGACGGCGCAGGCCATGGGCATGGGGGCGGTCTCGCGCCTGTTCCGCATCGTGCTGCCGGCCGC
>NZ_DATMGA010000020.1:0-4623 GCF_035555955.1 Eoetvoesiella sp.
GCACCTACCTGGTCGTTTACGCCGACCCGCAACAGCCCGAGGCCTATGCCAACGCCCGGCGGCGCATCAAGGACCTACGCGAAAAGCTGCGCATGCCGGTCGTCATTCCCTACGCCTATTCCAGCCTGCAAACCGACTCCCGGCGCGACTTCAAAAAGGAAGACTACCTGGCCGCCGTGCTCAAGGCCAAGGAATACATCGCCGCCGGCGACCTCATGCAGGTGCAGATCAGCCAGGTCATCGCCAAGCCCTACCGCGATTCGCCGCTGTCGCTGTACCGTTCGCTGCGTTCGCTGAACCCCTCGCCCTATATGTACTACTGGGATTTCGACACCTTCCACGTCGTGGGCTCGTCGCCTGAAATCCTAGTGCGCCAGGAAACCATTACCGAAGCCGATCGCGACCAGACCCTGGTCACCATCCGTCCCCTGGCGGGCACGCGCAAGCGTGGCGGCACCCCCGCCGAAGACGCTGCGCTGGCCGCCGAGCTGCAGGCCGACCCCAAGGAACGCGCCGAACACGTCATGCTCATCGACCTGGCGCGCAACGACGTGGGCCGCGTGGCGCAAACCGGCTCGGTCAAGGTGACCGACACCATGACCATCGAGCGCTACTCGCACGTGCAGCACCTGGTTTCCAACGTCAGCGGCGTGCTGAACGAAGGCATGAGCAATATGGACGTGCTGCGCGCCACCTTCCCCGCGGGCACGCTGACCGGCGCCCCCAAGGTGCGCGCCATGGAAATCATCGACGAGCTCGAGCCCGTGCGGCGCGGCATCTACGGCGGCGCCGCCGGCTACCTGAGCTACAGCGGCGAAATGGACGTGGCCATCGCCATCCGCACCGGCATCGTCAAGGACGGCATGCTGTACGTGCAGGCGGCCGCCGGCATCGTGGCCGACTCCGACCCCGAAAAAGAATGGCAGGAAACCGAGGCCAAGGCGCGCGCCGTATTGCGCGCCGCCGAGAAGGTCCAGTTCGGCCTGGACGAACCTATCTAATGCCCATCGGAGACCCGCCATGCTATTGATGCTCGATAACTACGATTCCTTTACCTACAACCTGGTTCAATATTTCGGCGAACTGGGCGAAGAGGTAAAAGTGCTGCGCAACGACCAGACCACCGTCGAGGAAATCGCCGCCCTGCAACCGGCCCGCATCTGCGTTTCGCCCGGCCCCTGCTCGCCGGCCGAGGCGGGCATTTCCGTGGCGCTGATCCAGGCCTTTGCAGGCAAGGTGCCCATTCTGGGCGTATGCCTGGGCCACCAGGCCATCGGCGCCGCCTACGGCGGCAACATCATCCGCGCCAAGACGCAGATGCACGGCAAGACCTCGGCCATTACCCATACGGGCTCCGACGTCTTCAAGGACCTGCCTTCGCCCTTTACCGTAACGCGCTATCACTCGCTGGCCATCGAACGCGGTTCGCTGCCCGACTGCCTGGAGATCACCGCCGAAAGCGAAGACGGCGAGATCATGGGCGTGCGCCACAAGACCCTGCCCGTCTACGGAGTACAGTTCCATCCTGAATCCATACTCAGCGAGCACGGCCACGCGCTGCTGCGCAACTTTCTGACAATTCAATAAAAGGAATAACAATGACCACCGCCATCACCCCCACCGAAGCCCTGGCCCGCTGTATCGAGCACCGCGAAATCTTCCACGACGAAATGCTGCACTTGATGCGCCTGCTGATGCGCGGTGAGCTTTCGCCGCAAATCGCCGCCGCCCTCATCATGGGGCTGCGCGTCAAAAAAGAGACCATCGGCGAAATCACCGCGGCGGCCCAGGTCATGCGTGAATTCGCCCTGCAAGTGCATACCCCCGACCCCGGCAACCTGCTCGATATGTGCGGCACCGGCGGCGACGGCTCCAACACCTTCAATATTTCCACCGCCTCCATGTTCGTGGCCGCCGCCGCCGGCGTCAAAATCGCCAAGCACGGCGGACGCAGCGCGTCGTCGTCCTCCGGCAGCGCCGACGTGGTCGAGGCCCTGGGCATCAACATCAACCTGTCTCCCGAGCAGATCGCCGAGAGCATCGAACAGACCGGCATCGGCTTCATGTTCGCGCCGGCGCATCACGGCGCCATGAAGAACGTGGCCGCCATCCGCAAGGAACTGGGCGTCAAGACCATTTTCAACATCCTCGGCCCGCTCACCAACCCCGCCAACGCCGCCAACCAGCTCATGGGCGTGTTCCACTCCGACCTGGTCGGCATCCAGGTTCGCGCCATGGAGCGCCTGGGCTCCAAGCACGTGCTCATCGTGCACGGCAAGGACGGCATGGACGAAGCTTCGCTGGGCGCCCCCACGCTCGTGGGCGAACTCAAGGACGGCACCATCCGCGAGTACGAAATCCACCCCGAGGATTTCGGCATGTCCATGATGTCCAACCGCTCGATCAAGGTGAGCAATCGCGACGAGTCGGCTACACTGATCATGCAGGCGCTCGAAAACGTTCCCGGCGCGGCGCGCGACATCGTCGGATTCAACGCCGGCCTGGCCATCTATGCCGGCAACAAGGCCAACTCCATACGCGAGGGCCTGGACAAGGCATTCGAGCTTATTTCCAACGGGGCGGCCCGGGCCAAGCTCGAGGAATTCCGCACCTATACTCAAAAGCTGCAATCATGAACGACATCCTGAAAAAAATTCTCGACACCAAGAAGGCCGAGGTCGCAACGGCCCGCCAGATGCGCAGCGAGGCCGACCTGCTGCGCGAGGCCAAGAATCGCAAGGACGTGCGCGGCTTCATCCGGGCCATCGAAGAAAAAATCTCCCAGGGCAAGCCGGGCGTCATCGCCGAAATCAAGAAGGCCTCGCCGTCCAAGGGCGTCATCCGCGAAAACTTCAACCCGGCCGAAATTGCCGCCTCGTACGCGGCGCACGGCGCGGCCTGCCTTTCCGTGCTGACCGACGTGCAGTTCTTCCAGGGTTCGTACGACTACCTGCGCCAGGCCCGCGCCGCCTGCTCGCTGCCGGTGCTGCGCAAGGATTTCATCATCGACCCCTACCAGATCGTGCACGCCCGCGCCCTGGGCGCCGACTGCATACTGCTGATCGTCGCCGCGCTGAGTAAAACCCAGCTTATCGAACTGGAAAGCCTTTCCATCGAACTGGGCATGGATGTCCTGGTGGAAGTGCACGAACAGGCCGAGCTGGAAACCGCCCTGCAGCTGAAGACCAGCTTGCTGGGCATCAACAACCGCAACTTGCGCACCTTCGAGACCTCGCTGCAAAACACCATAGACCTGCTGCCCCTGGTCCCCGAGGGCAAGCGCGTCGTCACCGAAAGCGCCATCCTTACCCGCGACGACGTCGCCCTCATGCGGTCGCACAAGGTCGACGCCTTCCTGGTCGGCGAGCGCTTCATGCGTGCCGAGGAGCCCGGCCTGGCGCTGCAGGAGCTGTTCTACTGATCCAGCCCGCCGCAACGCGGCTTTGTCGCGGCGCCGGCGGCGCCTTCCAACCAGGAAACACCGAGACCTCCCATGCATTCCGGCAACTGCCCACTGTGCAACCCCGAAAACGACCATGACGTGCTGTGGCGCAACGACAAGCTGCGCGTCATCGATGCGGGCGAGCCCGACTTTCCGGGCTTCACCCGCGTGATCTGGAACGACCACATCGCCGAGATGACCGACCTGGATCAACAAGACCGCCAGTCCATCATGGACGCGGTCTGGATGGTGGAAAGCGTCATGCGCCACGAGCTCATGCCCGTCAAGGTCAACCTGGCGCAATTCGGCAACTACGTTCCGCACGTCCACTGGCACGTCATACCGCGCTGGCCGCTGGACAGCCGCTACCCTGATGCCGTCTGGGCCCCCGCGCGCGAACGCAGCTTCGAGCAGCAGCTTGCCTGGGACGTGTTCCGCGAGCAGCAGGACAACCTGCTGACCTCTTACCACGCCACGCTGCGCGACGTGCTGGACACGCTGTAAACGCGCAATCACCGTAAAAACAACCGCTTGCCGTCGTTTTGTTACAACATGGTACTTTCCCTAATGCATGAAACCCGCCTATAATTGCCGCACTGCATTTTCAATGCGTCGACATTTTCATACAGCGCATGCTGTGTCATAGCAGTTGACTGAAACCTCAGCACCCATGTCGAACGCCATCGCTCCCTGACCCCCGAGCCTTTTCCGTTGCCTGTGCCACGCACACGCTGCACATGAGGTTGATTGGTCGGCACGATGCTCCAATCAACCAGCGCACGGGCTCTCAATCTACGCCCCGCGCCAGTGCATGCCGTTACGCAACGGCAAAGGATCTCGCATGTCTTTCGAAAACCTGGGTCTTGAGCCCTCTATTCTGTCGGCCATCGCCAAGACGGGCTTCACCGAGCCGACCCCGGTACAGCTGGCTTCCATTCCCAAAGCCTTGCAGGGCAAGGACTTGATGGTGTCGGCGCAAACCGGCAGCGGCAAGACCGCCGCCTTCATGCTGCCGGCGCTCAACCGCATCGCCGGCATGCCCGCCAATAAAGGCGCCGGCGTGCAGGTGCTGGTGCTGACCCCCACCCGCGAACTGGCCATGCAAGTGGCCGATGCCACCAAAGCCTATGGCGCCCATCTCAAAGACCTGCGCATTGCCGTCGTCGTGGGCGGCATGCCCT
>NZ_DATMGA010000021.1:0-114266 GCF_035555955.1 Eoetvoesiella sp.
GGCTCATCTGGAGCGCAAACAATATGGGGGCCGACCCTTTCCGCACGTTCTTCCGCGTCCTGCTTCCCGCGGCGCTTCCCTCCATCATGTCGGGCATCCGGGTCGCGCTGCCGCTGTCCCTGGTGGTCGTGATCGTCACCGAGATGATCGGCGAAAGCGTCGGGCTGGGCTACTACATTTCGTATGCTTCGGCGTCCTTCATGTACGCCTCCTCCTATGCGGGTGTGATAGCCGTGGCGATCATGGGCTTCGTTCTGGACCGGATCGTCATCGCCATTCGCAACCGCCTGGTCTTCTGGGAGCCCAAGGGAGCTGCCCAGGACTCCAGTCCATCACCTTTAGAGATTTGAAATGACATTGAAAGAACAATTGAACCAGCTTGCCGTGGCCTGCCGCATCCTCGAAATGGAAGGCCACGGGGACATGACGCTGGGCCACGTTTCCCTGCGGGATCCCGAAGGCCGCGGCTTTTGGCTCAAGCGCAATGCGCGCGGGCTCGGCGAAATCGTTTCGGCCAACGACTTCGTGCTTGTCGACTACGACGGCGCCAAGCTCGAAGGAGAAGGCGGCCGGCATTCGGAATGGCCCATTCATTCCGAGATTCTTCGCAATCGTCCGGACGTGACCGTCGTCGCCCACACCCACCCCCCCTACGCCAGCACCCTCTCCTCGTTCGATTCCCCCCTCGCGCCGTTTACGCTGGATGCCGACTACTTCGACGTCCTGCCTTGCCACCGCGATGAAACCGCGCTGCTGACCGCCAAGGAAGACGGCGAGGCGCTTGCGCACACCCTCGGCAGCCACTTCGCCGTCCTCATGGCCAATCATGGCGTCACGTTCTGCGGCACGTCGATAGCCCATGCGGTATGCGTGGGCGTGTTCCTCGAACGGGCCGCGCGCATCCACTTCCATGGCATCCAGGCACGGGCCACGGCGACCTTCCCGCCCGCCCCTGTGCGGCAGAAGCGCCGGGAACAGATCATGACCCCGATACACGTCGAGCACTCGTGGAATTACTTCGTACGCAAACTGGCCTCGCTCGAGAAAGCGCGCGGCTGCACCGAAATCTTCAGTTGAGCATCCGCGCCATGAGCACGCCTGAATCAAAATTCCATTACCTTACCGATCGAGACAGGGAAGTCATGGCGCTTTCGGGCTATGGCGCCCGCATGGGCTTCGGCGCCGCGCCGGCGCTGCTGATCGTCGATGTGACATATGGCTTCTGCGGAGATCGGCCCGAACCCATACTTGACTCCATACGGCGCTGGCCCAACTCCTGCGGCGAGGACGCCTGGTCCGCCATCCAGCACATCGGGCGGCTGGCCTCCGCGTTCCGCGCCCGGAAGCGGCCCGTCATATACACCCGGGGCGCATACCGGGAAGATAAATGGGATATGGGATCGTGGCTTTGGAAACACGCGCGCTCACGGCCAGACTCCCAAACCCGGCCTGAATCCCCGCTTCATCCAGACGAGATCGTAGATGCCATCAAACCCCAGCCCGACGATCTGATCATCGGCAAGCAAAAACCTTCCGCTTTTTTCGGAACGCCCCTGCAATCCCACCTTACCCTGCTCGGCGTGGACTCGTTGATCGTAACCGGATGCAGCACTTCGGGTTGCGTGCGTGCAACAGTGGTAGACGGGTTCAGCGCCAACTACCGCATTGCCGTGGCGGACGATGCCTGCTTCGACCGCCTGCAGTCCAGCCATGCCACCAGCCTGATCGACATGGACGCCAAATACGCCGACGTCATGTCCACCGCCGAGATTCTGGAGCATATGAACTCCGGCGGGTAAGCCTCGGGAACAAGGCCGATACACAGAGCTGGAGAGCCGGCGCTATGCTTCGAGATCCATGGCAATCCGCTGCGTCGCGGCATCGATCTCAGCGCTGGATATTTCATAGGCATCCGCGATGCGGTTCAAAGCTCCCCTGCTGGTGGATTCGACAGCGCGAACCACCTTGGCCGGCACCGAAGGGCCGGCATTCAAGGTAAACAAGTCGTTGCGCGAGTAATGACCGCAAGTATCGATGATTGCCTTCGCGATTTTTATCATCTGCGCCGGACAGTCAGCGTAGATGATCGTATCGCCATGAATGGGCCCCGCCATGGATACGCCGATGGGGGCATAGACTGTGCTGCCTCCTTTGGCATAGCCAATATTCAACGTATCCCGCAGTGGAAAATTCTCGGGCAATGCCGATTCGTCCATGATGCCGCAAGAGGCCATGACGAAGGCGCCCGCCTCGAAGGCATGCGCCCTGCAAGATGCATACCCCCAAAAATGCTCCCCGGTTTCGTCCTGCTCTTCGAGGCTGGGTCCGGTATGCAGACGGAAGGCTCCGGGGAATACCCCAAGATGAATATCCTCGCCCTGGGAAATCATGTGCGCGCGGGCAAGGGTCATCAAGTGCTCGCCGCAGATCAATCCGCCGATCCGGCCGAAGTCGGTCGCATAGGTGCGCATTCCGCTGCCGTCGCCGCACCCCCAGACGGCGCGCTCCACGAACGTGGGCATGATCTTGCGGTGCCTGCCCAGGATCTTGCCATGGTTGTCGATGAACAACAGCGTGTTATAGATGGTGTGGCTTGCGGGATCGGAGTCGAGTTCATTGCATCCGATGACGACAACCGCGTTGGCACGCGCCGCCGCATCGCAAAGGCGCTGCGTGTCGTCGCTGGGTATCATGAGCGCATTGTCGTAGAACGCCGTGCGCACCGAGACCCATGCGTCCAGGCGGCTTTCCCAGCCCTCTCCCCAATATGGGTAACCCGAAACCCAGGTTTCGCTAAAGGCAATAACGTTGGCACCGTTTGCCGCGGCCTCCCGAATCTTCGCGCAGGCAATATCCAGGGTCTTGTCTTTGTTCAGGAAGGCGGGCGGTGTCTGAACGATGGCAACTCTAACCGCATCGCGTCCGTTGAGAATTTTTTGACGGGCTTGCATGATCCATGTCTCCATTTTGAGTGGTGGTCGAACAATCTGCTCTACTTGGCAGATTGACTCTACCGCCACTCTTACAAGCACAATGGACGAAAAACGAAGCAAATTCGACTAAAAGCGCACAGTCCGCCAAGCTTATTCCTACCCCCGCAGCGCCGCTTTGCGCCAATCGCGAGGCGTCATCCCATAACGGTCGCGGAACACCCTTGAGAAGTGGCTTGGGTCGTTGAATCCAAGAGATTCAGCCACTTGCCGAATCGTCCGGGAGCGCAGCCCAGGAGAAATCAAGGCTTCGCCAGCTCGGGTCAATCTTTCGTTCAGAATGTAGGAAGCTGGGTGATCTCCTTCGAGCGCAAATATTTTTTGCAACGTGCGCAAAGAAACTCCCAAACCGGCCGCCACACTTTCCGGCGAAAGCTCCGACATGCCAAGGTTGGCCTTTATGTAATGACGAGCGTGCCAGAGTCTGTCCGCCATCGGCGCCGATCGACTGGCGGACAACTGCGGCGCCAGAGCAAGCCTGGCCAAGTCAAGCAAGGGACTTTCGGGGCCGCTTCCCAGCTCGGCGGGGTTTTGCTCCGCCAGAGCAAAGCCAGCCAGCAGCAACCGGCTGGCAAAGCTTGGGACGAGCGTAGTCGCCGTCAATGGAATCAAATCTTCAGCGCTATTGCCAAGGACGCTGGAGGGAAACCGGAATACCTGCTGGTCAAACTCGGTCAGAAAGCTCAGGCGATAAGGGCTGCGGGTATCCATTGCCACCATTGTCCCCGGTTTGAGATCCACAGACCTGCCCTGGTGCAACAAAGTGCCGAAACCCCTCTTTTGGTACATAAGAATGATGTTCTCGGAGTGATCTGACGCAATCGTGGCGGCTGTCCGGCATACCACTTGCGGGGTCCCGCAAGTGAACACCATCCGGGAACGCCCAATATCCCGCCAGGACAACCGGCAACGGATTTCCCGGCGTCTGTCCGGACTTACATCCAGAGAGGCAAAGACCTGCGAGACCGCTTGGGCCCAAAAATCATTACGGTCACACACGGGAATATCGCACGTGTCGACGGCACTCATAAGCACCTCCCTACGAGCGTTGCGACGGATCGGAACTTTGAAGCATAGTCCGCGTAGCCTACGACAATCCATGCGGAGAAACCCCCGTCAATCAAACAGGACTTTGTATTCATTTCACCAGGCAATCTCTGACAAAAAATCTGAAAACTATCTTTATTTCGATCTTTTTTTACGCAAATCCAACACTCATCAATGTCAAACTTGCATTTGAGATTGATTACCATTAACATTCAAACCCATCAACAAGTAGTAACCATCCGCCACAAATAATCGGTTTCGTTGTATTTCAACCAGCTCAATCAGGCGGGCGTCGGCTGCCGCACTATACGGCGGGCGGCTTTTTATTATTTTCATTCTCAGGGTCGCCCTCATGTCTCATATCAAAAGCCGCAAGCGTGCCCCCCGGCTGCTATCCGGCTCTGCCGCATTCTCGCCCAGCGTTACAACTGTCCTTACCGGTTTGGCGCTATGCTGCCCGGTCGCAGCCCTTGCGCAAAGCGCAACGCCCGCAAGCTCGAACAGCGTGGTCACGCTGCCCAGCGTGACGGTAACCGGCACACAAGATACCTACAAATCCGAGTCGCTGGATTCGCCCAAGTTCTCCCAGCCGCTGGTCGACACCACCCAAACCGTGACGATCATCAACAAGAAGCTTATTCAAGACCAGCAGGCCACCACCCTGACCGAGGCACTGCGCAATGTGCCGGGCGTGGGCGCCTTCTATGCCGGCGAAAACGGCAACACCAGCACCGGCGATTCCGTCTACATGCGCGGCTTCGACACGTCGAACAGCATCTTCGTGGACGGCATCCGCGACACCAGCAGTGTGCATCGCGACATGTTCAACATCGACCAGGTCGAAGTCATCAAAGGCCCGTCGGGTTCGGACTACGGCCGCAGCGCCCCCAGCGGGTCGATCAACCTGGTCAGCAAACAGCCGAAACTCAAAGACAGCTTCGACGCCAGCCTGGGCCTGGGCAGCGACAAATACAAGCGCGGCACCATCGACTGGAACAAGAAACTGGGCGAAACCATGGCTTTCCGGCTCAACGCCTTCGGCATGGGCACCGACGTCGCGGGCCGCGACAAGGTGGACAACCAGCGCTGGGGCATCGCGCCCTCCTTCGCCTTCGGCCTGGGCACGCCAACCCGGGTATTCCTGGACATCTACCACGTCGAGCAGAAAAACACCCCCGACGGCGGCGTATCCACCATCGGCCTGCCCGGCTACTCGGCGCCCAGCAACGCATTTTCCTATTTCGCTTCCGCACCTCGCGTCGATACCAACAACTTCTACGGCACGAAGGCGGATCACGACAACTCCACCACCGACATGGAGACCTTGCGGTTCGAACACGACCTCTCGGAAAACACGACCATCCGCAACACCACGCGCTGGGCGCGCACCAGCCAGGACTACCTGCTGAGCTCCTTCATGGCCAGCGCCAGCTACCTGACTGTCGGCGACCCGAACGATCTATCCACATGGTCGATGCGAAGAATGGCCAACTCCAAGGACATCGTCAACGAGATCCTGACCAACCAGACCAATATCACGACCAAGTTCCAGACCGGCAGCCTCAAGCACGACCTGAGCATGGGCCTGGAACTGACGCGCGAAAAACAAACCAACTACGGGCTCACCAACCCGGATAGTCCGGCCTACTCAACGGTTAGCATTTATTACCCCGACAGCAACGTCAACTATGGAAAGCCGACGCGCAATGGCGCCAATTCCTACGGCAAAACCGACACCGTCGCCATTTATGCGTTCGACACGGTCGAACTGAACGACCGCTGGCAGGTCAACGGCGGCCTGCGCCTGGACCACTACCGCACCGAATACACCAGCGCCACGGCTTGCGGCGGCACTGGACGCAACGCCGTGGCGTGCAACGGCGCGCCAACGGGCACGCCCGTCACGACCATCGACGGCGCCACCAAAAGCGGCAACCTGGTCGACTGGAAGCTGGGCGTGCTGTATCGCCTCACGCCAAACGGCAACATCTACGCCGACTACGCTGTTTCGCAGCAGCCTCCAGGAGGCTCCAACTTTACGCTGGCCGAAGACGGCAACAGCGCCAACCGCGTCGACTTCGAACCTCAAAAGGCGAAAACCTTCGAAATCGGCACGAAATGGGAAGTGCTGGACAGGAAGCTCCTGCTTACCGCGGCGCTGTTCCGCACCGACGTCTCGAACGACGTCCAGCAGGCCGATGACGGCACCTACCAGCAAACCGCCGAGAAGCGTGTGCAAGGTATCGAGCTTGGCATGGCGGGCCAGATCACCCCGAACTGGTCGGTCAGCGCGGGCTACACCCTGCAGGACGCCAAGGTTTCGGCCGGCCCGTCCATTACCAACGACGGTTCGAACAACCTGAGCTACACGCCCCGCAGCGCGTTTTCGCTTTGGTCCACCTACAAGCTGCCCCACGGCTTCACCCTGGGCGGCGGCGCGCGCTACGTAGGCGGCCTGACGCGCGGCACCGACGGCGCGGCCGGCACGCCGGATGGCACAGAATCGTACTGGGTCTTCGACGCCATGGCCGGTTACCGGGTCAACAAGAACCTCAACCTGCAGTTGAACGTCTACAACCTGTTCGACAAAGACTACGTCGCCTCCATCAACAAGAGCGGATATCGCTACTTCCCCGGAGCTCCTCGCAGCTTTATACTGACGGCCAACTTCTCTTATTGACCGAAAGCATAAAGGACACGCGTCGTCATGATGCTGCACATTCCGCAGGTTCTGACACCTGCCGAACTCAACGAAATTCGGCAGGCGCTGGAGCGCTCGGAATGGACTGACGGCCGCAGCACGGTGGGCTCGCAGGGTGCGCAGGTAAAGCGCAACCGGCAGTTGCCCGAAGACAGTCCTGCCGCGCGCGAACTGGGCCAAAAGGTCCTGCGCGCGCTGGCCAGGAACCCGCTATACTTCGCCGCCGCCCTGCCGGCGCGCACCGTCCCGCCGCTATTCAACCGCTACGAAGACTCGGAGCATTACGGTTTTCATATCGACGGGGCCGTGCGCGCCTTGCCGGACGGCGCCGGCTGGCTGCGCACCGACCTTTCCGCCACGTTGTTCCTGTGCGAGCCCGAGGACTACGAAGGCGGCGAACTCGTGGTCAAGGACACCTACGGAGAGCACGAAGTCAAGCTCCCCGCCGGCGACATGATTCTTTATCCCTCGAACAGCCTGCACTGCGTAACGCCAGTCACGCGGGGCGCAAGGGTATGCTCATTCTTCTGGATCCAAAGCATGATCCGCGACGACCAGCACCGCAGCATGCTGTTCGAACTGGACCAGACTATTCAACGACTGCGGGCCAGGCACGGCGAAACCGAAGAAGCTCTTGCCCTGACGAACCACTATCACAATCTGTTGCGGGAGTGGGCCGAAGTCTAGCTAACCGGGACTACGCCACACCTCCCTCGATACGCCAGCCCGCTGAACGCTATCATTGCCAAGAGGGCCTTCTGCCCGTGCCGGCTGCAAGGCCCGCCCTACCCCCGGCCGATCAACGAAGACGGCTTGATACCGAAACAGGCGATGAACCGCCGGGTGAAATGCGAAAGATCGTTGAACCCCGCCGCAAAGGCAGCGCTCGATACCGTGGCGCAGAGCCCCGACTCCAGGCCTTTCCTGGCCAACAGCAACCTCTGCTGGATGACATACTGTTCAAAGCTCGTGTCGCAGAACTGCTTGAACAAGCGATGCGCCGTGCGCACCGAAATGCCGACGGCCGCCGCGCTGGCCGCAGCGTTCATTTCGGGGCAAGCGATATTTTGCGCAATGTGCTGAATCAGCCGGTCGAACACTGCCCGGCTTGACGCGTGGGCGGATGACCTGTCTTCGTCGCCCAGGCACTGGGCCAGGTAATCGGCAATACTTCCCAGCATGAGCTGCGCATGGCGGTCGGCGATGGGCTGGGTATGCTCGGTAAGCATCTGTATGAGCTGTACAACCACCGGAGCCAGCGCGGAGCCCGAGTCGACGCGCCAAGGCCCCCTCCCGTTTGTCACAGAACGCAGCCGGGATGTCAGCAGCTGCCTGGGCATCATGACTATGCGCCTGTCGACAAGCTCTGGAAAATGCAGCTCGAACGGCAGCCCGCTATCGACGACGCCGATGTCCCCGGGGCCCAGCACGATTTCGCGCTTCTGTTGCGTCAGGCAGCTGCGGCCCCGGCGTTGAAGGCTGATCATCAGGTATTTGCTGTCGCTGCGATCCACCTGCCTGGCGGTACGGGCCACGCCGTGGCCCGACGACCTGAAATTGATGAATCTGGCATTGACTTGATCCAGGCTGCGGATATCGCCGATGAAGGAACCGTTTTCGTCGAGACCCGGCACCGTCATCTCGACATCCAGAACCGCCTGGCAAATGGCCTCGTTCCAGTAATCAACCCGCTGCTTCTTCGAACCGCGAGGCTGCCATTGCCGCCATGCCTCGCCGGTTGCCTGCGGTAAATGATTTGTCTGCATGTGCACCGCCTTGTCGTGGCGCGGCTGGCGCCGTCAGTCAAGTGACATGGCGCGCTCAGCCAAGCCGTTCTGCATGAACATCGCTACATTAAAGCCTGAGCCGGCCCGTTCCGGCCTTCACTACATGGAAACAGGCTACACCAACTACCTACTGTCGCAGCCATGGCAACGATTATACATAGCGAAAAACTGCAGGAAGGACGACAGATTGCCGAAACCTGCGTGCACTTCGGGTTCTGCACATCGGTCTGCCCGACCTATGTCCTGGACGGCGAAGAAAACGACTCGCCGCGGGGCCGGATAGCCTTGATCAAGGAGATGCTGGACTCGGGGGGCCAACCCAAGCCAACAACCGTCAAGCATCTGGATAGATGCCTTTCCTGCCTGTCCTGCGTCACGACCTGCGCGGTAAGCGTCGACTATCGAAAGCTGATCGACACGGCCCGAGACTATATTGAGTCGTCCGGCGCGCGCAGCCGTCCGGAACGCATGCTACGCAAAGCCTTGGCCTATATCTTGACGAGTCCGCGATTGCTGCGCTGGTCGCTGCGGCTGGCAAAACCCATTCACGGCCCGGCCGGTGGACTGCCGGGGCCGGCCGGCGCCCTGGCCAGGCTCTCCGGAGCCAGGGGGCTGAACGCCCTGGCCCGGCGCGGAAAAGGGGAAACGCCTTCCTTGCCTGAGGCAGCCACCCCCAGCCCCCCCGTAAAAAAAGTGGCCCTTCTGGATGGCTGTGCGCAATCCGTCCTTGGCGAAGAAATCAACGATGCGACGCGCCGACTGCTGGCGCGGCTGGGCGTGCAGGTGGTGGACTCCGGACTGGGCAGCGCCTGCTGCGGCGCATTGAGCCTGCATCTGGGCGATACGGCAAAAGCCACCAGCCAGGCCGAAATATTGATCGAACAATGGGATTCGCTGCTTTCCAGCAAGCAGATCGACGCCATTGTCGTGACGACCTCGGGCTGCGGTTCGGTCATCAGCCACTACCGCGACTTGTTTGCAAACGATCCCCTGCGCCTGGAGCGGGCCACCCGAGTGGAACGCGCCTGCCTGGACATCACCCAGCTTCTGACCCAAATACCGTTGCCCGTGAGCGACAGGCATCTTGGCGCGCGCGTCGCCTACCATGACTCCTGCTCTCTCAAGCATGGCCAGAAAATCACGGCACAGCCGCGAGCCATTCTGAAAAAAGCCGGTTTCGCCGTCATGGACATCGCCGAGGCACATTTATGCTGCGGCTCGGCAGGCACCTACAACATTCTGCAACCCGAAATCGCGCAAAGGCTGGGCAAACGCAAAACAGACAATATCCGGGCCACGAATCCCGATGTCGTTGCCGCCGGCAACATGGGTTGCCTGATACAGATTTCCCTGTATGCCGAGACTCCCATTGCACACGTCGTGCAACTGATCGACTGGGCGACGGGCGGCCCGGCGCCGCGAGGCCTGGAATCATTCCAGCCGGTGGAAAAGCCGGTTCCACCGCCTTCCGAAGAGGCGTACCCGACGGCCGAACCCGTTTCCGAATCCGAAACCACCGACTTGCTCTGGTGAACCATCATGACCCTGTCAACCAACGCTACGCAAACCGGCTTCGAGGCATTTGTCCGACTCATCGCCGATGAACTCGGCCCCGATGCCATCACGACAAACGCCGATACCTTGCAACGCTACGGCGAGCACACCCTGCCCGGCCCCGACAATCCCCCGTCGGCGGTGATCTACCCCGGCTCCACGGACGACGTGCAGAAAATCGTGCGCGCCGCCAACACCCATCGGATCGAGCTGTTTCCCGTCAGCACGGGCCTGAACATCGGGCTGGGCACCAAATCGCCCATGCATGCCGGCCAGGTGGTCGTGGATCTGGGCCGGCGCATGAACCGCATTCTGGAAATCGACGAAGCCCTGGGCTATTGCGTCATCGAGCCGGGCGTCAGCTTCCAGGCCATGTATGACGAACTGCAAAATCGCAACAGCAAACTGATGATATCGCCCACGGCGGGACCGCCCCAAGGCAGCTTGCTGGGCAATGCGCTGGACAAAGGCGGCGGCCAGGGGCCGGCAGCCGACCACTTCGGCATGACCTGCGGCATGGAAATCGTGCTCGGCAACGGCGAAATCATCCGCACCGGCGACGGCGGACTGCGGGCCGACGAAAGACTGAACTGGCATGTTTCGAAATACAGTTTCGGGCCTGCGCTGGACGGCCTGTTCGCGCAATCCAACTACGGCATCGCCACCCGCGCCGGAATGTGGCTGATGCCCCGGCCACCTCACATCGAACCGTTTTTCTTCGACGCGCCCGACGACGGCGATCTCGGCGAAATCATCGAATTGGTTCGGCCGCTGAAACAAAACAACTTCGTGCCGACCCTGATACGCGTCGTCAACGACTTGTACCTGATTGCCGCCGAAGACGTGAACCCCGAATACGCCGCCACATCGGGCACCAGGCAGATCAGCGACGAAGCCCGCCGGGATCTACGGAAAAAACACGGGCTGGGGGCATGGAATATTTCCGGCGCGCTCTACGGCGCCAGCAAAGAGGCCGTCGCCCCGCAACTGAACCGCCTGCGCGCCCATTTCGCAAAGTCGTCGAAAATACGCTATGTTCCTCCCGAGGAAGCCGACGGAATACCGGCCCTTGAAGTGGCTCGCGAAAACTATTACGGCAAGCCTTGCGACGGAGAATTGCGCATGCTCAAATGGCGGCCGGGCGGCGGCACCGCCTGGTTTCTGCCGGGCACGCCCATGATCGGAGAAATCGCCGACAGCTTCCAGCGGCAGGCCCGGGCAATCTGCGAGCAACACGGCATGGAGTACCTGGTCTCGAACGTATGCGGTGCGCGCTTTGCCCGCAGCATCCACACCCTGGTCTTCAACCGGCGCGATCCCGACGAAGCAGCCCGCGCCGACACCTGCTACCGCGCCCTGTCGGAATGCTACGCCAGCCGCGGGCTATCGGTGGGACGGGCGCCGACAAGGTACCAAAAGCTTCATCACGAACACCGCATGCCCGCCATCGTCGACGCCTGCTCCGCCATCAAGCAGGCCCTGGATCCCAACGGCGTCATTGCACCCGGGAAATACGGCATCGATCTGCCTTGATGACTGATCCAGGCTCCGGCCACCGCTGATGGATGGGTGGGATCGATCCAGGTTAAGGTTCGGCAGGAGGGGCTGCCCGGAATCTATCGCGCAACGCCAGCAATGAACCGCAGCAAACGTCGCCCTTCGGCATGGGCTTCGGCCAATAAGCGATCCCAGTCATCCGGCGGATGGCCGCTTTCCAGCATCTTGCGGAATACACGATAAGCGTCTTCGCTACTTTCGAAAGCCCGCTTGGTGCCTCCATTGTTGACCCAGGCGAACACGATTACCCGGCTTGCCGCGTGATAGCGAAAGAACAACCGGTACTGCTGGAAAAACTTTGCGCGGAACCAGTGCTTGTGCTCCTCGCCAAGAGTACCTCCTTGGCGATACTCAGGCCTGCCCGGATCCTGCGGTATGGCCTCGAAGGCCAATTTCAGGATGGCAGCCAATCGCTTGCTGGCGTTCTTCTTGGTGTATCCGACAGGATCCTTTTGCTTGAAGAGCTCGACCTGTCGCGCCAACGCTTCGAGCTGCGCCAGAAACAACGGGTGCGCGAAAATCGTCCAGCCATGAATGACCAGAGGCGCCGGCTTGCCCGCACTCATTCATCGTCAGCCGACAGCGCAGCATCAAGATCCACGTCTACATCGCCGACCAGCGACTGAAGACGCTGGACGAAATTGGCGTCCACAATTTGCAGACGCTCGGGGTGACTGGCAATATCACGGGCCAGGAAGTCCAAGAATTGACCAAGTACTGGATCGTCGCCTTCGACGGCCTTGGCGCGAGTAAGCACCACCTCGCCATCGGGGCGGATCGTATAGTGGATTTTGTCGCGTTTGCTCAGCCGTAAAGCGCGGCGCACGGTTTCCGGCACCGTAGTCTGATAACGATCGGTGAGCGTGGATTCGACCTCGAGGGTGGTTGACATAAGATTTCCGGCAGAACAAAGAATTCATAACATGATAATGCAAACGCATTATTTAGGCAATGCAATTGCATTACTTATGTCTGCATCTACGCCCGGTTTGCGTCTGCGACCGCAATCTCGATATCACCCTCCCAAATCGACGGAGTGACTAGGCTGCCCCCAGCAACGACACGTGCCCTTCAGCAAGCGATGCCTCTACAAAGCGGACCCCGTCCCGCTCTCCGCAAGGATAGCGATTGAACAGCTCGATGTCGTGACCGGGGATCAGCCTTGCCAGATCCGCTCCGGCGACAGCCTTCATGTTCTTGAACTCGCGCAGCATATTCCACGGATTTCCCTGCGTATAGCCCGGGGGCCACATGCGGGCGAGGTTCTCGAACGTATAACAGCAATCGCCCGCGACGACGTACCCGCCCCGGGCGGTGGAAACCTCCACCCACTGGCTGCCGAAGGTATGCGTGTCCTTCGCAAGCCGGCAAGTCACCCCGTCGGCGATCTCGACGTCACCCTCCAGGAACTCGACCCGGCCGGCGTCGATGGCGCGCTCCAGCGTCGCGAAGTCATTCAGGTTCAACGACGAGAAGGCCCAGTCGGCCTTGGTCACCTTGGAGGTGTCGTGCTGATCGATCACCTGCTTCCAGGCGTCGTACTCGTAGCGCTGGAGGTAGATTCTGGCATTCGGAAAATTAAGAAAATTGCCCGCATGGTCGAAATGCATGTGCGTGAGCACGACCTTGCCGATGCTGTCGGGCGCATGGCCAAACCGCTGCAACAGCAGGTCGCTGCGGACAAAGTTGGCAAAGCCGGCTCCTGTCATCGAGGCGGCGGCCTCGAAGCCGGTATCTACCAGCACATTTTCTCCGTCGAGCGAGCGCAGCAGGGTAACCAGCATCGGCGCATCGACCTTGCCACGGTTGCTGTGGATCGGCGAGCCGCTCAGAAAATCATAAGGCAGTTTGCCCATGGCATAGCAAAAACTCCAGATGCTCCAGTCAGTCATGTTGAACTCCTTCGTCATAAGGCCTGGCACGACACGCTTGCCCGCAAATCGGCCAGTAAGCAGTAGCTGCGGCGATACGCAAATCGCCCAGCCGGGCTATTGCGTCGGTCGCATGCACGCCGGAACCCCGGCCTACCGGCTCGCGGGATAGTGGTGAAAGTTCCCAGAACAGTGCCCGGATCCTTGACGTTTTCCACTTTGGCGAACTCGATGTTGTAGATTTCGTTGCCGATTTTCTCGGCGCGTCGCAAATAGACGTTCTGCACGATGTCGCGGGTTGCAGCGTCGATGCGGACCGGCCCGCGCGGGCTCACCCACGCCTGACCCTTCATCGCCTCGAGGAGCTGGTTCCCCGTGGCGTTGGGACCCGCCTTCTGGAGAGCCGTGTAGATCAGATGCATGCCGTCGTAGCCTCCAACGGACATCAAGTCGGGCCGCATGGAGTTATTGGTAAGCTTGCGAAAACCAGCGACATAGGCCTTGTTCTCCGGCGAGTCATGGGCCGCCGAGTAATGGCCAGAAGTCACCACGCCAAGCGCTTCGTCGCCCATGGAGGGCAAAAGGTCGTCGTCGAGCAGCCCTCCCGTGGACGTAAGCTGGATGCCCGCATCGCGCAGCTTGCGTTCGCGGAACTGTTTCATCAGCGTGACACCCTGATTGGTTGGCAGGAAAACAAAAAGTCCGTCGGGCTTCAAATCCTTGACGCGCTGCATGAAAGGCGAGAAATCGGGGTTGTCCTTTGGAATGCGTATCGACTCCAGAACCTTGCCCCCCGCATCGGTGTAGCGCTTGACGAAGGCCTTTTCAGAGTCGATACCCGGCCCGAAGTCCGAAACCAGAGTCACCATGGTTTTCATCCTTCCCTTCGGATCTTTGGCGGCCCATTCGGCCATGGGCGTGGTGACCTGGGCTTCCGTCATGGACGTGCGGACGATATACGGCGACTTGCTGACGATGGACGACGTGCTGGCGGCCATTACGACCATGGGCACCTTCGCCTGCGTGGCAACCGGGGCGGCTGCAAAGGCCAGCGGCGTCAACCCGAAGCCGGCCAGGACATCCACCCTTTCCTTCACGACCAGCTCCTGCGCCTGGCGCTTGGTCAATTCGGGCTGCACGCCACCGTCGTCTTTCAAAATCACCTGGATCTTGCGGCCAGCCACGACATCTCCATGCTGTTTCATATACAAGCGAACGGCAGCATCGATCTGCTTTCCCGTCGAAGCGAAGGGCCCCGACATTGGGAGGATGAGTCCGATCTTGAACGGCTCCGCCGCATGCGTCGCCGCGGCGAACGCAAGACAGCCCAGCGCGAGCGCTGTTTTAAGCATTGCTTTCATTCTATGTCTCCAATTGATTTTATTGGGTCACTGAAGCCGACTCCATGCCGCCACGCCGGCCTCGCCAGCACTCACTTCAGCATTTCATCCAGCATTTCATCGGCCGTCACGACGTCGCCGAAGCTTTGGAAAACCGTCGTGAAGCCTATTTGGTGGTCTTCCGGGTAACGCGCGGCGTTGGCGTCCCAGACCATCGCGACCCGGTAGTCGAGCATCATGGCGTCCCGGGCGGACGTTTCGCAGCAAAAATTGGTTGCCACTCCGGTTATGGCGACATTCTTGATACCACGCGCCACAAGCTGTTCATGCAAGTCGGCCTTGCCCGGCAAAAAAGCACTGAACCGCGCCTTGCTGGCATAGATGTCGCCGGCCTGAGCCTCCAGATCGGGATGAAGGCGGTGGCCGTCGGCCCCCTCCGTAAGCTGGTCGCGATGGCGCGCGCCCTGCTCCGGCAAAAAGAAATTGTCGTGATACAGCGGCCACAAGCTTTGGCCGTCCTTCCCCACTGTCATGCTGACCCATGCGACCACGCCGCCGCGGGCCCGAAAGCCCGCGGCCAGCCGGTTGATGGCCGGAATGATTTCGAGTGCGGGCGCCACGTCATCGACGTAGAATTTCTGCATGTCGATCACCACCAACGCGCTTTCAACGGCATCGAAATGATCGAAAATACGCAGTCGACCGCGCTTCTTGGTTACCCGTTCGGCCACATAGCCTGGTACTTTGAAAGACTGTGCAGCAGCCATCAGCTATTCCTTCCCCTGGTAGCGATCTTGAACCGCCATGATGTTTTGAAAATAAAATCGGACAAAAACAGCTTACGTGCGCGAACAGTCGATGAACAGACGAAAATTGACCGTGGAACTATCGAAAACGCTTATAGGCCGACTATGCTGGAGATAACCGGCCGCCCTCCGGCCAGCGAGGGGCTTCCCCTGTCTCTTCGCTATTTGCGGGCCTTCTACCAGGTTTGCCGCTGCGGCAGCGTTTCGGAAGCAAGCAAAACCCTGCGCCGGGCCCAATCGGCGGTGACACGCGCCATTTCGCAGCTTGAAAGCGAGCTGGAGGCTCCCTTGTTCGAACGCTCGGTGCATGGCATGCTGCCCACGGAATTCGGTGATGCGTTGCTGAACCGCGTGGAGCGAGCTTTTGCCTACATGGACACCGCCTTCCGGGAAATTACTGCATCCACGGGGCTCGGCAAGCATGCGCCCATCTACGATCTGCACATGACCGAGCGCCAGTTGAACGTCCTGGTCGAACTGAGAAGCCAACGGCATATGGGTACTGTTGCCAGTGTCCTGGCCATTTCACAGCCGGCGGTAAGCCTGGCCTTGAGGAATATCGAACAGCTCGTTGGAATCCGGCTGTTCGAACGAACGGTACGCGGCATGCACCCTACGCCAGCCGGCGAAACACTCGTACGGCACTTGCGCCTGGCTTTGAACGAAATCAGGATCGCCGCCGACGAACTGGCTGCGATCCGAGGCGTCGAACAAGGTGAAATAAGGGTTGGCGCCTTGTCCCTGGGAAGCACCGATCTTTTACCCACGGCGGTCACACGGCTGCTGCGCAAACACCCCGGTTTGCGGGTCTCCACGACGGAGGGGCCTTTTGAAACGCTGGCCGCCGCTTTGCGCGGCGGCGAGATCGACTTCATCATCGGCGCCTTGCGGCCTCCGAAATATACGGAGGGGCTCTCCAGAGAGCCCCTGGCCGACGACGAAATGGCCATCGTCGCCCGCAGCGGGCATCCGTTGAGTCTAAGAAAACGCATTGGCTTTCACGATCTTGCCGGAGCGCAATGGGTCATGCCGCACAGGCATACATCCACCCGGGCGCTGCTGGAAAGCGCGGCCGCCGCGCGGGGCGCCCCGGCGCCGGACGTCGCGCTGGAAACCACCGACCTGACCATCATCCGCGAAGTGCTTCTGGAAAGCGATATGATCACCGCCATTTCCCCGCGCCAACTGTCGCGCGAGATATCGGCGGGCATGCTCGCGCGGCTGCCCATCGCCCTGCCCGAAACGCTGCGCCAAATTGGCATGCTGCGGCGTGAAAACGATCACCCGTCGCCGGGAGCGAATTTACTGGCGGAGGAGATGCGCGCCGCCTAGCTACTCTTCCAGATTCACCAGTATCTTCCCGGCCACACCTCCTTCATCGAGCAGCCGGTGCGCATCGCCGATCCGCGACAGCGGGACGGTTTGGCCGATCAATGGCGAAAGACTGCCGCTGTTCAAAAAGGATACGGCCGCCCGGGCTCCCGCCATGGTTCCCAGGCTGTAGCCCATGATGTTCAACTGCTTGATGATCATGATGACCGCATCGGTTTTCAGGATCTGGCCGGTTGTCAGCCCCGCGTTCACGATCCGCGCGCCGGCGCTGGCCAGCAGCATGGAACGCTCCCAGGTGGCCGCGCCGGTGTGCTCCACCACGACGCTGGCGCCCACGCCTTGGGTGGCCTCCATGACTTGCGCGACGATGTCGTCTTTATGATGATCCAGCACCAGCCCCGACGTTCTTTGCCGCAGTATGTCGAGCTTGTGCGGCTGGCCGGCCGTGGTAATGATTTTTGCATTGACCAGTTTCGCGATGTCCACGGCGGCGCTCCCGACACCGCTGGTTCCGGCCCAGATGAAGACGGTGTCTTCCGGCGTGAGCCTGGCCCGATTGATAAGCATTTCCCAGGCGGTTATATAGGTGTTGGCAAAGCATGCCGCCGCATCGGCGCTGACCGAGTTATCCAGGCGTATCGCCTGGCCCTCGGGAACTCTTGCGTATTGCGCGTAAGAACCGTTGGCGATGTCCACATTCATGCAGTATTGCGGGCGCTGGCCCCGGCAGGCGTGGCAGTGCCCGCAGGCGAATTGCGGGTTGGCCACGATGCGGTCGCCTACCGCGAACTGCGTGACATCCTTGCCGACCTCAACGACTTCGCCGGAAAAATCGACGCCAAGGATGGCGGGCAGCTCGATCTGGAACGTGTCGTCGGAAAGCCCTTTCCGTATCCAGACATCGCGATGATTGGCCGACGTGCGGGTTTGCCGGATAAGAAGATCGGCGGGGCCGAACGCTGGAATGGGAACGTCGTCCTCGACCTGAAACACCTCGGGGCCGCCATGTTTGTAGATTCTCGCTGCACGCATTGCGATTGCGCTCCTATGCCTTTCGATATCTGAAAAATCACCAGCCAGGCCGGCCACGGCGTGCTACCGCGCGCGGCCTGGCCTGGCTTGGCTGTTTACGCGGGAAGCCGGACAGTCACTTCGATTTCGATCAGCAATCCGGGAACCGCCAGCCCGGTCACCCCGATGATCGTCTGGGCCGGATGGTCCTTGCTGCCCTGGATTTCCTCGATGGCCGCGGTCATGACTTCGTACTCGGTGGGATGCAAGGTATAGATCGTGCGGCGGACGACGTCGTCCCAGGTGGCGTTGACCGCCTCGAGCGCCACCCCGATATTGCGCATGGCCGCCTTGGTCTGCTCCCCCAGGTCGTCGCCCCCGATGATGGAAAAATCCGGCGCCAGGGCGACCTGACCCGCAAAGTAGGCGATGGTTCCCGGCTCGGCAACGGTAATGTGGCTGAAGCCAGGCGCCGGATGCAAGCTGGGGGGGTTGATTAATTTTCGTGACATACAGGCCTCCTTGATGGCATGGTGAATACTTGGAATCCAGGCACTACTGAAAACTACCTCGGCTTATGCCGCTAGCGGCACTACGCATGATTCATGGGCGAACATCGTATTGATCGCTTTCGTGAGTGAGATAACTGGCAGCATACAGGCTGTCCACAATATCGGGCCCGCGAGGAAATTCCGCCGCAACGGCTCCATCGCGCACGACCAGTACTCGATCCGAGCACTCGGCAACCTCCTCGATGTCCGAAGACACGTAGAGCACGGCCGCTCCGTTGGCCGCGGCTTTGCGTATCAGCGCAACAAGATCGCGCCGTGTCATTTCGTCTACGCCTTCGGTGGGCTCATGCAACAGCAGGACCTTGGGGCTGTCCTCGAGCACGCGGGCCAGCAATACTTTTTGCTGATTCCCGCCGCTTAGCGTGGCGATCGGCATGTCGGGGTGCTCGGCGACGACCTGGAAGTCGCGGCATACCTCGCCCGCCCAGGCAAGTTCACGACGCTTGGAGATCAAACGCGCCAATGTGTGTCGTGCGCGAGCCAAGGGCGAAAGGTTCTCGCGAACACTGGCTTGCAGCAGCACCCCCTGCGCCAATCGCTCGGCGGGCACCAGGCCAATACCATGGCGACGGCTTGCATAGGTGCCCGCGCGCGGCACCCGCCGCCCCGCCACCGTCACCCTGGCGCTGCCTGCACGCAATGCTCCGGCAATCAGGTACGGAACCTCCTCATAGCCCGCACCGGGAGCGCCGGTCAGCCCGACAATCTCGCCGGCGCTTATCGTGATCTCCTGCTCGCAAGAAAAGCGGTCGCCGTGCATATCGGACACGCTAAGAACGATATCGCGGCGGGAAGCATCCGCCAATGGCTGCACCTTTCCTTTCTGATGGACGGCCGCCAGCCGGCGCCCGCTGGCCAGTTCCAGCAGCTTCTCCTCGGTGATTCCCGCAACCTCGACGACACCGGAGACGCGGCCATTCATCAACACCGTGGCGCGATTGGCGGCCTGCAGGACCTCGAGCATATGATGCGTGACGATAAGCACGCCTCCCCCCTGTTTCGCCACCAGGCTGGCCGTGGCCAATACTTTGTCGGCATCGCGGCCCCGCAGCCTTGCCGTGGCTTCGTCGAGAATTAGCAGATCCAGGGAACCATGGGGCGCGGCGTTCTTC
Organism: Eoetvoesiella sp.; assembly: GCF_035555955.1. NCBI lineage: Bacteria > Pseudomonadati > Pseudomonadota > Betaproteobacteria > Burkholderiales > Alcaligenaceae > Eoetvoesiella > Eoetvoesiella sp. Next base: position 19,681 of record NZ_DATMGA010000021.1, read on the forward strand.
AAGGCTCTGGCAATCGCCACAATGGTCTGGTTTGCCGGTGATAAATCGCGCACCAGCGCCTCCGCCCCGAACTCGGCGGCCAGCGACTCGAGCAGAGGCTTGACGATTCGACGCTCCGCGGCCCAGTCTATGGTGCCGAACCGGGCAGGCTGGTACTTCGACATGCAGCAATTCTCAAGCACCGTCGCGTCGAAGCACAAGCCCAGGTCCTGGTGCACCACACCGACCTGGGCGGGCCTGCCATCGCGCCCGTCAATGGCTACGGATCCACGATCCGGATTGACCACCCCGCTGACAATCTTGACCAGGGTCGATTTTCCCGATCCGTTATGGCCAAGCAATGCATGCACCTCGCCCCGCAAAACCTCGAGAGAAACATTCTGCAGGGCATGCGTGTGCCCAAACCGCTTGTCCACTTGCCGCACGCTCAACACGGCAGTGGAAGCCGCCAGCGGCTTGGGCCCGGCTGCCATTACTGCAAGCCCCATAGTTTCAGGAACCCCTGCTTGTAGTCATCGCCAAAAAGGGCTGTCGACAAGGCTTTCGATGACGACGTATCGACATTCTTCAAGTCCTTCGTCGCCACATACCGCACCGGCGAGATCGGATTCGCAGGCTCCTGCTTGAGCATGCCGCGCATGGCCTGATCCACGACAGCCCAGCCGATCCACTCGTTATCCTGCGCCGTATTGGCCGCGTAGATATCGCCCTTCTTTACCAGCGCCTGTGCGGCCGGCGTGCCGTTGAACGACGCGATATGCACTCTTCCCGTCGCGCCGGCCTGCTGAACCCCGGCCGCCGCGAAAATTCCCATATCGCTGTAAATCGGCAGAAGATAGTTGACCTCGGGGTGGCTGCGCACGATTGTCGTGGTCAGCCCGGTGATGGCCGTCGACCACTCTGCCAGCGGCGTATCGGTGATTTGCACGATCGAGCAGGTGGCGCATTTGGCCAGGGTGTCCTTCATGCCTTTGACAATGGTCGGCGATGCGCTGACCTCGGACGTATTCATGATCACGACATGGGCATGTCCGTTGGTATTGACGATCGCGGCCGCCGCCGACAACTGCCCTGTAAGGTACGAGTCCGGCGCCACGTTGCCATAGGTGTTCGGATCCGAGCCCTGGCCGGGCACGCCAACGACAGGCGGCGAGTTGATGGCTTCGACGGTGGGAATGCCCTTATCCCTGGCCGCCTTGATCTGGTTGGCAATGATCTTGACGACGTCCCCATCGTTCACGATGGCGTTCGCCCCGTTGTTGATGGCTTCCTGAAACCCTTGCTGCATCCTGACGGGCGAGCTCTTGGCATCGAATACCGTCGTTTTCAAGCCCGCCCTGGCGGCTGCCTCTTTAACCGCCTCGGCGACGCCGATGATGGCGCCGATGCGGGCATCGACAACTTGAATGGCAATGGTCTTGCCCTTCAGCGAGGAGATGTCCAGGGGAGGGCCGGGCGGGGTGAACTTGGGCCTGGCCGAGTGTTCTTCAATCAATTGCCGCATTTGCGCGACAACATCGGACGCCGCCGCCGGCGCGGGCGCGGCCCCCGAAGCGGCGGGCGCTGCGGATGCGCTGCCAAGGGCAAACACCCCGGCACACAAAAACGCGGCGGCCACAGTGCTTACAACGGCCTTTCTTTTTCCGGGCATTATCACGATCTCACTCCTTATTCAAAGCCGCGCATATACTCGCTCTGCGGATATGCGATAGGCGGCGTACTCAATGGCGGGAACTTCGCGCGAATATCTCGGCAAAGGCCACGGCAAGAATCAGCACCGCGCCTTCAAATACATTCACCACCCAGCTCTGCAGACCGAGAAACTGCAGACCCGTCGTGCCAACAGCAAGAAAATAAACGGCCCATATCGTGCCCCAGACGTTGAAGCGCCCAGGCGTAAAGGCCGTCGACCCAAGAAACACCGCCGCATAGGCCGGCAGGAGAAAAGCGTTGGCGATCGTCGGCGACGCCGCGGCCGTCTGGCCGCTAAGAACGATTCCCGCCAGCGCCGACAACACGGAGGCAAGGATCAGCGACACCGTTCGTATCAGGTTCGTGCGTATGCCCGCCAGCATGGCCGCCTTGCGGGCGTTGCCGGTGAAGAACATGCTGCGGCCCACCGGCATGAAGCTCAACGCAATGTAAAAACACATTCCAATGACGATCATGTAGATGAACGACAACTGCACGCCATGCAGCTGCGTCTGGAAAACAGCCGTGAAGCCATCCGGAAGACCGCCTATCGTCATCGAGCCGAACGCTCCAACCGCAAGCCCCGTTACCAACGTGCCCATACCGAGGGTGACGATGAACGAATTGATCCCCAGTTGCACCACGAACAAGGCATTGACGGCGCCTACGATCACGGCCAGCACCAGGGCAACCAAGCATGCCGCAACGGGATCCATGCCGGCATTCGTCGTAAAGTAGGCAACCGCGCTTGCCGACATCCCCATGACCGACGCCACGGACAAGTCGAACTCGCCGACAAGCAGGGCGATCGTGACTCCGATGGCCAGAATCACGAGAGCGGCCTGCGTACTGAGTATGGTCGTCAAGTTGCCTATCGTGAAGAACGTCGTTGGCCGCAAGGCCGAGAAAACGGCGATGACGGCAACAAGCGCGATCAACAGGGCGTAGCGCTGTATGGAAGGCGCGGTACGCGCCCGTTGGCGCTTGGAGTCCGTCGTTGCCAGGGATTCAGATGTATTTGTGCTCACCGCTGCCTCGTTCCTTTGGGGTAATGCCGTGCTTCGCCCCCGGTATTCTTTACTCTCAATATTCCAGGGTTATCTTGCCGATTATTTTTCCCGCCTCCATCAACTCGTGAGCCTGCACGATGTCTTCAAGCGGCAAGGCCCGCCCGATCAAAGGCTTGAAATAGCCCGAATTCAAGTGCCTGACACTGTCCGAAAGGTCTTTCATCGTGCCCAGCCTCGAACCGAAGATCCTGATCTGCTTCACAAATGCATAAGTAATGTCCATGGCGACCTCGTCGCCGCTCGTCGCGCCGGCCGTCACGATCGAACCGCCGAAAGCGCATAGCTCCAGCGTTCGTTGCCAGCTCGCCTTGCCCACGTGCTCGAACACAATGGATGCCCCCTTGCCCTCGGTGAAGTCCATGACCCGTTTCACCATGTCGGGCTTGTAGTGGTCGACGATCAAATCGGGGGCGTATGCCTTCAGCATTTCGAGTTTTTCTTCGGTTCCCGCGCTGGCAATGACCCTGGCCCCCGCCAATTTCGCAATTTCGATGGCGGCGCTGCCCAAGCCGCTGGTTCCAGCCCACACGAAGACCGTATCCGCAGGGCCCACGCCTACCTTTCCGACCAGCATCTGCCAGGCGGTGATGTAGCTGTTGGGGAACGCAGCGGCATGCGCAACAGGAACCTCCTTCGAAATCTTGACGGCATTATTTGCGGAAATAACCGCATATTCGGCGTAACTGCCGTTATAAACGGTGAAATTCGGACAATATTGAAATTCGCCGCGCCGGCAACGATCACATTTCCCACAAGGGATATAGGGGTTGGCGATTACGCGGTCTCCCGGCCTGAAAGCAGGATCGACACCTTCACCCGCCTCTTCAATCACGCCGCAGACATCCACGCCCAGCACAGTCGGCAAGTCCACGTGATAAGCCGGGTGCGGATGCCCTTTGCGTATCCATACATCACGATGATTCACCGAGGTGGAAAGCATTTTTATCAATAGCTCGCCTTTGCCCGGTTTTGGAACCGCAATCTCTTCCAGTTGCAGAACACTGGGATCGCCATGCTTTCTTATCAGGGCAGCCCTCATCAAAACCTCCAACAGGTACGGGATTCCAGCCCAGCCCCTGGAGTCCCCTCCACGGACGGCCAAAGCCTTTTCCGGCGCCCTCCGCTTCACAGCACGCGACGGCGGCTATCTGGAAGCACCGGAAAACATGAGGTCGAGCATAGTGCAGCTATCCTCGCAGCGACCGGCACGCGATGAAATATCTGCACGCGGCGGATGTCGCCTGCATTCTCTGGACGAACAGCGTCCTTTCCTCGTCTCCCGTCTAGGTAGAAACCCTCAACAAACAGACAAGCCGCGCGTATTAGCATATGTACAGTTGCATCAATTGGACGCAATACGACGTGACACGAATTTGAGATGGGTTGCATGTATTCCGAAACTACACGCCTGCGCCGCGCAAAAAGCTATCACGACAACTTCATCTCGAGCGATCTGGATGAAACAAAGCAGTACATCGGTCAGGCTATCAAGCCGCACGCCCTGACCCTGCTCGACCGCAAGCAGTCGCTGAGCGTAAAAGTCGGCCGCACTGCGTTCGGCCGGTTGTCGTTCATGTACATCCACCACGGCGCGGACGTCCACGTCTATCCGGGAAAGCTTGAAACCCTTTTTCTCTTCCAGGTTCCCATCCACGCCAATAAGCAAGAAGTGCGGGTAGGCAGCTCCGTCATCCAGGTTTCTCCCGGCATCGCGTACGTGGTTTCACCCACGCTCGACCTGGAACTCAGGATGTCGAAGTACTGCGACAATGTGGTGCTGGCGGTAGAACGCAGCGGGCTCGAGCAGTTCCTGGAACAACTTCTGCAGCGGCGCCTGGACAGGCCGCTGGAGTTCTCGCCCAGGGTCGATCTTGATCAACACGGCAGCCAGGAGCTGGTGAGGCTGATGTCACACATGACGCGGCAGCTCAATCTGCCCTCGTCCAGCCTGCGGAATCCCCTCGTCCAGGCCCAGGCCGAGTCACTCTTGATGAGCACCATGCTCATCAACCTGGAACACAACTACCGCGACGAACTGCTCAGCGAAACCGCGGCGCCCAAGCCCCACCACGTCAAGAAGGCGCAGGCCTACATACTGGAAAACGCACAGAGCACGCTGACGCCGGAAGACATCGCCAGGGAAGCCTGCGTCAGCGTAAGGTCCATCTACGCCGGCTTCCAGACCTACCTGCATTGCACGCCGATGGCCTACGTCAAGAACGTCAAGCTGGACAAGATAAACGAAGAACTCAAGCAGGGCGACGCCGGGGCCATATCGGTTTCGGAGGTCGTATCGAAATACGGCATCTCCAGCCTGGGGAATTTTTCGGCCAGCTACCGCAGGCGCTTCGGCGAGCTTCCACGGGAAACCCTGCGCCGCAAGAGGTTTTAAGCCCCGGTCTCGTGTCAGGCATAATGCCGGATTGCCTACAAGCATCCTGTGCAGGAAACCTAATCGATGAATCGACGCGCAGTATCCGCGCCCCCTTCAAAAAAGCAGCCTCGCTTCAAGCCGGACTCCTCGCGCTGGCGGATTCTGGCCGTATTATTGATTGCGCTGTTCATGTCGCTGGTGTGCGTGAGCATCGTCAACGTCACCCTTCCTTCCATACAAAATGCGCTCCATGCTTCGCAGTCCGACATTCAATGGGTGCTTTCGGGCTACGCGCTGACGTTTGGCGTCGTCCTGGTCAGCGCGGGGCGCGCGGGCGACATCATGGGGCGCGGTGGGCTTTTCCTTATCGGCACGGGCCTGTTCACCATCTCGTCGGTGGCGGCCGGTCTGGCTCCGGACGCCACCTGGCTCAACGCCGCGCGCTTCCTGCAAGGGCTGGGCTCGGGGCTGCTGAGCCCGCAGGGCATCGGCATGATCCAGCAATACTTTCGTGGCGCCGAACGCGGCCGGGCGTTCGGCTACCTGGGCACCGTCGTGGGCTTTTCGGTTGCCATCGGGCCGGTGCTGGGAGGGCTGCTCATCCATCTGGGCGGGCCCGACCTAGGCTGGAGGCTGACCTTTCTGGTCAACGTCCCCGTCGGCATCATCACCATCGTCCTGGGCCTGCTCTGGTTTCCCCGCCCTCTCTTCGCCCGCGCGGCAAGCCCTGAAACCGCTCCGCCGGGCCTGACTGGCGGCCTTCTGCGCTCGCTGGATCCGGTCGGCGCGGGCCTGCTTGGACTGGCGGTGCTGGCCGTCCTGCTGCCCTTCATGGAAGCCCACGACTCCCCCCTGACATGGCTATGGTTCCCCGCAGGCCTGGTGCTGGCCTATGGATGGGTCAAGTGGGAACGCCATTACGCGCGCCGGGGCGGCAGCCCCATGGTCGATCTGGATATTTTCTCCATTTCGAGTTTCACCAACGGAACCCTGATCATGACACTGTACTTTCTGGGCATGACCAGCGTCTGGGTGCTGGTGGCGCTTTACGCCCAGATGGGCGCCGGCCAGACGGCATTCGAAGCCGGACTGCTTGGCGTGCCGGCAGCGCTGGTTTCGGCCTATGCCGCCGATTGGGCGGGCAAGCGGGTCATGCACTACGGCCGCAAAATCGTTATCTATGGGATTTTGCTGGCGCTGCTGGGCCTGGCATCGAGCATACTGGTTGCGTATTTGCACGAAAAAGACATGGCCAGCATTTGGTGGCTGGTGCTCTCGCTGTCGTTCATCGGCCTGGCGCAAGGCTCGGTCATCAGCCCGAACCAGGCGCTGACGCTGGCGGACGTGCCGCTGGACTACGCGGGAAGCTCGGGGGCCATCATGCAGACGGGGCAGCGCATCGGCACCTCGATAGGCATCGCAATGATCACGGCGGCCGCCTTTGCCGCGCTCAAGGCCTGGTCGTCGTGGGCCATTGCCGTCATGGTCGGCTTCGGCGTGGTTGCCCTGGTGGTGGTGCTGGCCCTGCTGGTGGCCATCAAGGACTTGCGCGACCGCCGATAAGGCAGCGGGACTGCCCAGGGCTATTCCCGGCGGCCCGGCCCAACCGCCAGGCGCACGCTTCGCTAGTCGAGCAAATCGCGCAGCACGTACTGCATGATGCCGCCATGGCGATAGTAGGCGGCCTCGCTGGGAGTATCGATGCGCACCAGTGCCTCGAACTGCACATCGCCCGCGCTGACCTTGACCTTTTCCACCTGATCCGAATCATTGAGCCGCGTAACGCCGGTGATATTGAACTCTTCCTCTCCGGTCAGGCCAAGAGTCTCGGCATTCTGCCCGTCCAGGTACTGCAGAGGCAGCACCCCCATGCCAAGCAGATTGGAACGGTGGATGCGCTCGAACGATTCGGCGATGACCGCGCGAACGCCCAGCAGCAGCGTACCCTTGGCCGCCCAATCGCGCGACGAGCCCGAACCGTACTCTTTGCCGGCCAGCACCACCAGCGGCGTGCCCGCGGCCAGATAGTTGCGGGAAGCGTCGAAGATTGTCGCCACCGGCGCACCGGCCTGGGTGAAGTCGCGCGTGTAGCCCCCTTCGGTGCCTGGCGCCAGTTGGTTGCGCAGGCGCACGTTGGCGAAGGTGCCTCGTATCATCACTTCGTGGTTGCCACGGCGCGAACCGTAGGAATTGAAATCCTTGGGATCGACGCCAAGCGCGGCAAGGTATTGCGCGGCCGGGGAGTTGCGAGCGATGGTTCCGGCGGGGCTGATGTGGTCGGTGGTGACTGAATCGCCCAGCTTGGCCAGCGCGCGGGCCCCAAGAATATCGCCCACCGGCGACGGGTTGCGCGGCATGTCCAGGAAATAAGGGGGCTTGCGCACATAGGTCGAGGCATCGTCCCATTCGAACACCCGCCCTTGCGGAGCGGACAGGCCGCGCCAACGCTCGCCGCCGGCGAACACGTCGGCATAGCCGTCTTTGTACATCCCCGATGCGATCGACGATTCGACCACCGCCGCCACTTCGGCGGTGCTTGGCCAGATGTCCTTGAGGTAGATGTCCTTGCCTTGCGGATCGCGGCCCAGGGAATCCTGGGCCCAATCGAAGTCCATGGTGCCCGCCAGGGCATAGGCCACCACCAGCGGCGGCGACATCAGGTAGTTCATTTTTACTTCGGCGTGGATGCGGCCTTCGAAGTTGCGATTGCCCGACAAGACCGACACGACGGCCAGGTCGTTGGCGTTCACCGCCTGGCTGACTTCGGGGATCAGCGGGCCCGAGTTGCCGATACAGGTGGTGCAGCCATAGCCGACGAGGTTGAAGCCCAGGGCTTCGAGATACGGCATGAGCCCCGCCTTGTCGTAGTAGTCGGTCACGACGCGGGACCCTGGAGCCAGGCTGGTCTTTACCCAGGGTTTGCGCTTCAGGCCCTTTTCCACCGCGTTTTTCGCCAACAGCGCCGCCGCCACCATGACGGCGGGATTCGAGGTGTTGGTGCAGGAGGTGATGGCCGCGATAGCGACCGAGCCATGGTCGATGGTGCAAGACACCCCGTCGCCCAAAGTGATCGAAGCGGGATTCGACGCGCGAGGACCGCCGCCCTTGGCGTCGGCCTGCCCCGCCGGCGCGGCGGAATAGGCTTCGGGCTGTTCAGGCGAGGGGGGATCCGATGCCGGGAAGGTGCCGGCCACCGCATTGTCGTACCCGGTCAAGGCCTGGGGCGCATCGCCGACGAGCTCGGGCAGTGCGGCGCGGAATGCCCGCTTGGCATCGGCCAGCGAAATGCGGTCTTGCGGGCGCTTGGGCCCCGCAATGGAGGGTACGACGGAAGACAGATCCAGTTCGAGCCGTTCGGAGTAGCGCGGCTCGACAGCGGGATCGTGCCACAAGCCCTGCTCTTTCGCATAAGCCTCGACCAGGGCAATCTGTTCCGGCGAACGGCCTGTGAGCTCCAGGTACTGAAGGGTTATTTGATCTATGGGGAATATGGAAATCGTGGAGCCGTATTCCGGGCTCATATTGCCGATGGTGGCCCGATTGGCCAAGGGCACAGCCGCCACGCCCGGCCCGTAAAACTCCACGAACTTGCCCACGACCCGATGCTTGCGCAGCATTTCGGTAATGGTAAGCACCAGGTCGGTGGCCGTGCTGCCTTCGGGCAGCGCCCCGGTAAGCTTGAACCCCACCACCTTCGGAATGAGCATGGAAATAGGCTGGCCCAGCATGGCGGCCTCGGCCTCGATGCCGCCCACGCCCCAGGCCACCACGCCCAGGCCATTGACCATGGGCGTGTGCGAATCGGTGCCCACGCAAGAGTCAGGGTAGGCGCTTATGACACCGTTGTTTTCCCGCGTGAAGACCACGCGCGACAGATGCTCCAGGTTGACCTGGTGCACAATGCCCGTATCCGGCGGAACGACCTTGAAATCGTTGAAGGCATTCTGGCCCCAGCGCAGGAACTGGTAGCGCTCGACATTGCGCTGGTATTCCAGCTGGACATTCTGCTCGAACGCATTTCTGCTGCCGAAGGTATCGACAATGACGGAGTGGTCGATGACAAGCTCGACGGGCGAGAGCGGGTTGATCCGGTCCGGATCGCCCCCTAGGACGGTCATGGCATCGCGCATGGCGGCCAGATCGACCACGGCGGGCACGCCCGTGAAGTCCTGCAACAGCACGCGGGCGGGAGTAAACGCAATTTCCTTTTTGGATTCGGCGTCGGGGTCCCAGCCCGCCAGGGCCTTGATGTCCTGCGCGGTGATGTCAGCGCCGTTTTCCGTGCGCAGCAGGTTTTCGAGCAGGATCTTCAGGCTGTAGGGCAGACTGGAAACCGGATACCCGGCATCGGCAATGGCCTTGAGCCGGTATATTTCGTAGTTTTTCCCCGCAACGCTCAATATGCCTTTAGCGTTGAAAGTGTCAGTGCTGTCCATCGCCACAGACCTCCTTTAACGATTAACCACCACTATTGAGATCGGTTCATCTCAATCGCCCGGCCTTGCGCTGCGCGCGATGCAGCAGCTCAAGCGCGATTTTCATCTTAGCATACAGGCGGTATGACGCACGGACACCGGAAAATGGCCCGAAAGCCGCGCTCCGTGCGGCTTTCGGCGGGTTCAACTTACGGCCCCATCGACAAACCGGCGGCCTGAGCGCCAAAATGGCGAACCCCTCAAGGGCGGGCATGGGATCAGGCTTTTTAAGCGGTCACTGCCGCTTGCTTAACTTTCGCCCGCTGTACTCGGCAAGACCGATCCCGGCCAGAATCAGCGCCAGGGCAACGGCGTGATACAGGTGAAATTCCTCGCCCAGCAGGGTGACGGCCAATAACGCCCCCCAAATGGGCAGCAGGTTGACGAACAGGCCGGCCCGGTTCGATCCAATCAATTCCACCGCTCGAATGTAGAAAACCTGGCCCAACAGGCTGGGAAAGATGACGATATACACAATCGCCATCCAGCCTTGCAGGTCTGGAACAATGGTGGCCCCTTGCGCCATTTCAAAGGCCAGCATGGGCAAGGCGGACAGCGTCGCCCCCACGCACAGAATGAACATCAGGCTGACCCAGTGCATCGCGGGTTTGCTGCGCAGCGCCGCCGTGTAAACACCGTAGGAAATAATCGCTGCCAGCATCAGCGCGTCGCCAAGGTTGATGTCGAAGGCGGCCAGGTTGCCGAAGTCGCCCCGTGCCGCAATGGCGACCACGCCGATGAAGGAGATCACGAACCCCACCGCCTGCATCAGGCTGATGCGGCTGCCGAACAGAACAAAGCTGGCGCAAAATATGAAAAGCGGCATGCCGCCCTGCAAAATGGCGCTATTGATTGCCGTGGTGAAGACCAGCGCGTAGTAAAGCGCAACGCTGAACCCCGTAAAACCAAGCAGCCCAAGCAGCAGCAAATACCCCAGCCGCGGCCGGATCGCCGGCCAGTCCGCGGCAATCTGTTTTCTGCTGAAAACGTACAACGCCACCATTACCGCCGCCCAGCGCATCGTGACGACCACCATGGGCGAAGCATGACCCACAGCCAGTTTCCCGGCGATTGAATTGCCTGCCCAGAAAAATGTTGCCCATGCCAGCAGGGCGTACGCCTTATACACCACCATTCATCCCCATCGTTAAACGCAGCCTTCCAATCATAACGGAAGGCCCGCAAATGACATCGACAAAAGGGGATTGCCGGCTCGGAGGCGGAAAGCCACGCCCGGCGCCGCCGATACGCCCGTTGCCGACAAGTCGCCGGCAACAGAGCACAGTCCTGGAATTATTTATCCATTTTGCACAGCGAAGCATAAGGATCGGAGTGATCCTTGACAATGACGTTCACGGGCTCGTAGTCCAGCTTGCCCTGAGCGTTGCGGGCCACGCGCACCAGATACCAGTTCTGCACGGGGTATTGATTGGGGCCGAACCTGAATTTGCCGCGCACGCTTTCGAAGTCGGCCTTGCGCAGCGCCGCACGGAACTGGTCGGGCTTGCCCTTGAGGTCGCCATTGACGGCCTTGAGCGCCGAGCCGATCAGGCGCGCCGTGTCGTAGGACGTGGCCGCGTACACCGTGGGACGACGGTTGTAGGCCTTTTCGAACGCAGCCACGAACTGCTTGCTGGCGGCATTGTCCTGCGAAGCCGTCCAAGGCGTGCTCAGGTAATAGCCCTCGCCGGCATCGCCCGAGGCGGCCAGCATGCGGTCGTCCATGGAGTACAGCGGGGTAACCATCTTGATGGTCTTGTTCAAGCCCGAGTTGGCAAGCTGCTTGGCAAAATTGATGCCGGCGCCGCCGGGCAGGAAATCGAAAATGCCGTCGGGATGCAGCGAGCGGATGCGCGCCAGTTCGACCGAAAAGTCGGACTGATCCAGCTTGGTGTAGATTTCGGCCAGGATTTCGCCCTTGTAGGCGCTCTTGAAACCATGCATGGCATCGCGGCCCGCCTGGTAGGCCGGCGCAATGAGCACCATTTTCTTGAGCCCCAGCTGGTTGGCCGCCATGGCCGAGGTATCGCTGTACGAGTCGTTTTGCAATGCCACCGAGAAGAAATTGGGGTTGCAGGCCTTGCCGGCGAAATTGGAAGCGCCCGCATTCAGGCTGATATAGAAACCGCCCCCCTTGAGCACTGTCGGCGCCACCGCCACCATCACATTCGAAAAGTTGATGCCCGTGAACAGGTGCACGCCGGCCTGCAGCATTTTTTCGGCCGACTGCTTGCCCGAGCCGGGCTTCAGGCCGTCGTCCTCGATGACCATGTCCACCGGAACGCCGCCCAGCTTGCCGCCGCCCTGCTTGACCGCCAGCATGAAGCCGTCGCGCTCGTCTTCGCCGATATAGCCGGCGGGCGTGGACAACGTGGTGATGAAGCCGATCTTGACCGGCTCCTGCGCATGGGAAAATGCCGCCGCGGCAGACAATGCTGCGGCAACGCCCAGTTTCGTGAAAAACTTCATGTCGCGTCTCCTATCGTTTTATGAATCGCAACGTCAAGCGCGCGTATGTTTATCAGGAGAAGTATAGGAAGGGGAGAATTATCAGTCGATACATCATGACTGATAATAATTATCAATTAATTTGATGAAGGCGAATTTACCCCCTATCCCAGCTTCGGGACAAGCAGCAGCGCCACACCAGGGAACAGGATAAGTATCATCAACGTCACCACGGCGGTGGCCAGGAAGGGAAGCGACCCGACGAAAATGGTCCTTAGCTGTAATTCGGGCATAATGGTTTTGACCATGAATATATTCATGCCCATCGGAGGATGGATAAGGCCAATTTCCATCATCAACACCACGAAAACGCCAAACCATATCATATTGATGCCCAACGGCTCGACGATGGCCGCGAAGATGGGAACCGTCAACATCATCATCGACAGGCCTTCCATCACGGATCCAAGCAAGACGTAGATCAGCACGATAACCAGGATGACCTCCAGCCCCGTGAAATGCTGGGCCTGAATCCAAGACACCATGGTGTTGGTCAGCCCGGACAAAACGATGAAGTTGGCAAAAAGCTTGCCTCCAAACAAGATGGTAAAGATCATCCCTGTCATTTTCGAGGCTTCCAGCAACGACTCCACGTAGGTTCGAAAGCTGAGCTTTTTACGGCTGATCGCAAACAGCAGCGATCCGCCGGCGCCGATGCTTGCCGCTTCGGTCGCGGTAAAAAACCCGCCGTACAGCCCTCCCATGACAAGCAAGAAGATGGCGAGCACCCCCCACACCCTGCCCAACAAGCGTAGGCGCACAGACCACGACGAGCGATCCCCCACGGGTCCCCGCTCGGGGTACCGAAAAACCGTCCAACGCACAGCCACCATGAACATCAGGCCGAGCAAAATACCTGGAACGATGCCGGCGATGAATAACGCGCCAATATCCTGCTGAGTCAGTATTCCATAGATCAGCAGTGGCACGCTTGGTGGTATCAAGGCACCCAGTGTGCCCGCCGAGCTGACGCAGCCGCTGGCCAGGGTATCCGCGTAGCCTCGCCGCCGCATGGGCGGCATGGCTACCCGCGTCATTGTCGCGGCAGTGGCGATGGAGCTGCCTGAAATAGCCGCAAAACCGGCACTGGCCATGATGGTGGCGTAGGCAAGCCCCCCTTTCAAATGGCCAAGAAACGAATAGGCCGAGTCGTAGAGATCCTCGGCCATCTCCGCCTTATAGATGAAAGTCCCCATCAATATGAAGAGGGGCAGGACGGACAGGCCGTCGTTGGCAGCCAGATCGTAGATCGTTTGCGCCATCATGAACAGCGCGGGCTCCCAGCCGCGAATCCACGCAAAGAGCGTAACGCCCACGGCCAGCATGGAAAAGCCGAGCGGCACACCATAAAAAGCCAACAGAAGCACAATGGCAAAACCAATCAAGGCGAGAGTCATGTTGCACTCCTTCCTGCACCGGGGTTGGCGCAAAGCCCAAGATGCAGAACAAGCAGAAACAACACCGCTAGCGCCGCGACGCAGCTAAGGGTGCCCATGAAATAGCTTAAATAGCCCTGGGGCAAGTGCAGCACCATCGTGTACTGTTTGTCTTGAAGCAGCATATGGCCGCTCAGCAGCAACTGCCGGCCTATCGTGGCGCAACATAGCAGACTGATCAGCAAAACGACCAGCCGCTGTACCCAGGCGCCTTTGGCGCCCAATCTGCCGTGCAAAATACTGACCGTAATATGCTGTTCAGTTGCCGTAACCAGCGGAAACGAGGAAAAAACGACTATCGCTATGGCAAAGCTGATCATCTCCGCACTCCCCGTAATGGGCCGGGCAAACCAATAGCGCATGAATACATCGCAAAACGTCAGCCCCATGATGAAGCTCAGCGATACAACGCACAGAAACACCAGCGCTTTGTTCGCCATGGAAACGGCTGCGCCCTTGTCCATGCTTCGTTCCGGGCCGGGCAAGCCTCCTTCGGGTCGGGCGGGGCTCATTTTCTTTCAGCCAAGGATTGTGATTGCTCACGGTAATATTCAAGAGCCGCCTTGCCGTCTACGCCCTGAGCATCGGCGGCTTTTATCCATTCGGCCTCCAGCTTGTCCGCCCCCTCCTTCATTTCCGCAATGAATTTGGGCGATGCATTTTCATAAGCAATACCCATCTTGAGGGCCGCGGCGTGAGAAACCTTCTCTGCCTTGTCAAATGCGGCTATGCGCCTGGCAAACGCCTCGCCCGATAGGGCAGTGATTTTTTCCCGATCACCCTCGTCTATGGATTCCCATTTTCGTTTATTGATGATCAGGGAAAAGCTGGGTGTCGACAGCCCGCCCGGGAAAACCGTGGCATTCTTGACGTAGCGAATGACTTTGAACATGTCGGAATTCAAATCCGAGATCCCCACATACGCATCAACTGCCCCTCCTGCAATGATTTCGCTCATTTTTGCCGCTGGAGTGGAAATGACCCCGGCTTGCGTCATTTCCATGATCTTGGCCGGAACCCCCGGCAACGCCCAAACCTTGATGCCGTCCAGGCCGTGCATCGACTGCAACGGCTGCTTCAGGCTGTACATAATGCCCGGGCTGGTAACCATGACGCCCAAAAGATGGACATTCTTATACTCATCGGCCTTTTTGAAGAATTTTTCGTACGTGCGCCAAAGTGCGATGGAGTTGGCCTCGGCGGTCGTCGCTAAAAAGGGCAAATGCGGCAATTGCATCAATTTCAATTGCGACGCGACGTTGCCGTTGAAAAGATAGGCTCCATCGACGACACTATTTCTGACCATATTCCAAAGCTGGTCGGGAGCTGCCAGGCTGGTGGGCGGAATCTTGATCTGCACCCGGCCCTCAGTGGCCTTCATCACATCTTCGGCCCAGGGAACGACCACATCGGTATTCATCGGATCCTGGGCGGGGAGAAAAGCATTAATGACCAGCGTGGTCGTTTTGGCGCTGGCCGGCAGTCCGGTACAGAACAATCCGGTGGACATGGCTGCAATAGCAGCCCACTTGAAGCAATGCTTGTTCAGCATGATGTTGTCTCCTGTTTTGTTATGGAATAGTTGTCAAGAATGTATCGGCAGCCTTCTTTTTGGGTTGGAAAATACCGCGCCTCGGCTATTGGCGCGTGGTCGTTACGACAAGCCCGCCAAACGGCGCGGATTATCGACAAGGATCGCACGGCGGCTCGACGAGTCAACGAACCAGCGTCCGAGGGCGTTGAATAGGGCAATGTCGTCCGGCATATCGCTGGCCCGGAAGTAGCCGGTGTGAGGCCAGTCCGAGCCCCAGACCAACCGGTCGATGGCGACATCGGCCAGGGCGTGGGCATAAACATCCACGTCACACCAATCCTCCAGCCGGCTGATTCGATCCGCGCCCGACAGCTTGACCCAGACTTGCGAGTGCTGGGCAAGCCGCAACAACGTTTGAAACGCCGGTTGGTCCATCCCGAATCCTGTATCGATCCGTCCGAAATGATCGATGACCACGCGACAAGGCAGTGACGCGATGAAGGGCTCCAGCCGAACCAGATCTTCGGCGCTCATGTGAAGCTGAAGATACCAATTCATTTCCCGGATAATCAGCGCTGCCGATTGGATTGCGGCCGCATCGAAGATGCCCCCATGCTGAGGGTTGAAGGCAAAGCGTACGCCTCTGACCCCGGCGCGTTGCATATTGCGCGCCTGCTCAAGGGAGAAGTGGCTTGCGCACTGAATCACACCAATCAACATTTCGGGGCATCGAGCAATGGCTTCCAGGTAAATATCGTTATCGGGGCCCTGGGTATTCGCATGGACGACCACTGCGTGCCCTATACCTAGCACCCCGGCCAATTCCATGTAGTTTTCCAGTGCTGCAGGCGGAGGCGTGTAATGCCTTGTTGGCGCATAAGGATAGCGGGCAGGCGGGCCAAGCACATGAAATTGCATATCCCAGGATCCTGAAGGGGCCTTCCACTCTGGGGTTCGCGCAACCGGGCGGGGCCCAAGGCAGGCGGGAATCTCGTTTTCACTGAGTTTCATCATATGCCCCAGTACGTTGCGCCAGTCGCGCGAAATCATCGCTTGCCTGCGCGACAGTCCGATCGACGATTTCAGGCGCCAGGCCAATATTGCAGGATGGATCCAGTAGATCCCGCAGGGTATTCTCGGAAAGATGCGCTCTTACCTCGTCATGCTTCATCAAGCGCTCCGCGAACGATTCGCCGCAATCACGCACTTGCCGGCAGATCGCATGCAGCAGGTCGTGCGCGGCGAGGCGCCCGACATGTGGAGCGAGCGCCATCTGGATGCGCTCGCTCAACGCCAGGCCCTCGGTCAGATCGCAGTTGCTTCGCATGCGTCTGGTGTCGACACGCAAGCCTTCCAGCAACTGCCGGGTTGTACGCAAGCACATTTCCATCTGGATAAAGGCCGCGGGAAGCGCCGCATGCTCCACCATCCCCTGGCCGGATCGATCCAGGTTCTGGCGCGATGACCGCAGAACCAAAGAAACTTGCGCCTGCACCTGCTCCGCCCCGTTCATGACCAGCCAACTGAGGATGGGATTGGCTTTGTGCGGCAACGTGCTTGACGTGTCGCGACCACCTGTTTCGGGTTCGGCCAGTTCGCCGATTTCAGTGCTGGACAACTCAGCGACGTCTTGGGCTATTTTTGCCAGCACCGATGCCGTCAAGGCGAGATAGAGCGCCACATCCAGGCAGGCATCGCGGGCGCTGGACGCGCTGGCGTAACGTGCCTGCAAGCCCAGTCTTCCCAGGACCCGGAGCTGAACCTGCAACCCGGCGTCACCCATGGCCATGAGCGTACCGCTCGCACCGAATAGCTCCCCCTCCATGGGACGCTGCAGCAAATCGTTCAGGCGGTTCGCGGTACGTGCAAGCGATGACAGCCATGTGGAGCATCTCAAGCCGAAAGTCGTGATGCCGGCATGGCCGCCGAAGCATCGCGAGGGCATGGGAGAGGCGCGGTACATGCTGGCCAGGCTGGCCACTTGTTCGCCAAGGCGGGCAAGCTGCGGCGCCATGAGAC
Source organism: Eoetvoesiella sp. (assembly GCF_035555955.1). Taxonomy (NCBI): domain Bacteria; kingdom Pseudomonadati; phylum Pseudomonadota; class Betaproteobacteria; order Burkholderiales; family Alcaligenaceae; genus Eoetvoesiella; species Eoetvoesiella sp. Next base: position 36,789 of record NZ_DATMGA010000021.1, read on the forward strand.
GCAACGATGCATTGACTTGCTGGGCCCGGACGGTAATCAACAAGTCCTGCGTCGTGGCGCCCCAATGCAGCGAACGGCCTGCGGCCCCGCACTGAGAGGTCAACTGCCGGATCAACGGGGCAATGGGATATCCGGACTTCTCCGTCGCCGCACGCAGCGCCGCATAGTCCACACTCGCATCTCTCAGGCAATCGCAGATGTCCACGGCATCCTGTTGGGGTATCAAACCCAATTCGGCCTGCACGCGCGCCAAAACGCATTCAAACTCAAGATACCGCGACACGGTATGCTCCAGCGAAAAAACCGCCGCGATACTGTCGATGGGCATGGCGGTGCGGTTGTCGCGCGAAGCCGGGCGAGCCATGGCGGTCACTCGCCGTTTTCGATGAAAAACTGTGTTTCTTGCCGGCCGCGCAAGGTGATGTCAAAGCGCAGCCGCCATCCATCCGCGCCGTATCCATCATCAATACAGATCAAGGTTTGACGAGCGCCAAGATCTTCAATGCTATTCAGGATGGGATCTTCGTCGTTGAGCGGCTCATTGGGAAAATACATTTGGGTTATCAGGCGATGCATGACACCGGCCGCATAAACCGAGAAATGCACATGAGGAGGCCGCCACCAATTGTCGTAACCCGGATTGGGGTAGGCTCCGGGCTTGATTGACACGAAACGATAAGAGCCGTCGTCTTTGGTCAGTGTCCGGCCAAAGCCTTTGAAGTTGGGATCGACGGCTTGATCGAACGTATCGGCGGGATGATCGTACTTTCCCTTGCTGTTGGCGGACCAGACTTCGATCAGCGCACCGGGCACCGGCCTGCCCGTTTCGTCGGCAAGAATGCCGCTGATGACGATCGGCTCGCCTTCGGCCCGCGGAGCGTCCGGCGACCACGCGGCCAGGTCGTGGTCCCCATCCTTGATCAAAAAGCGTGGATGAAAGGGCCCGATGGTCTGATGAGGCGTGACAATCGGCAGCTTGCGGCCTGGTGTGCGCTTCTCATGGAGGACATATCCCTTGATCAACGACAGCCGATGCGGATCGACGAAGGTATTGGGATGAGGTATAGACCGCGACTTGTTGTCAGTCATTCAGAGTCTCCCGTTGGTAGCGTGAATGACCGCAGTATAGGTATACCCCTACGATTGGAATAGAATCGTTGATCTTTTGGGCAATAACACCAAGTTATATGCCTGCCGGGGTGCGACGCAGCGCGTCGGCCATCGCCCTTGCTGCAGGCGGAAGCGGCGAAGCACTGCTGGCGATCAAATAGACGGTCAACGGAGCGAGAGGCTCCTCGATGTCTATGGCCCGTAAATGCGTAGCATAGAACGGGTGATTAAGGAGCTGGCGGGGCAAGATACAGATCACATCGTTTTTGAGCATCGAGGCCGTCAGCGTCGTGAGAGACTCAAATCGTAGAACCGGTTGCGACAGTGTCTCGCCCAGCGCCTTGAATTTTTTTTCAAAGATGCTGCCAGGCCCGTGCGCCGGACCATTGATGGCCCACTGGGCGTCTTTCAGCTCACGAATCGACGTGGCGCTCTCGCAAGCATGTCCAACCCGGCATGCGACGCACAGAGGAGACTCGAACAAAGGCTCGACCAGAAATTCGCTGTCCAGCGGATGGTCGGGAAGGGGCCCCACGGCAAAGTCGACTTCACGCTCACGAATCAACGGCAGGACTTTAGGGTAAAGGCCGTCGCTCACAGCCACGCTGACCCCCGGATTTGTGCGATGCAAACGCTGTAGCGCTCCGGGAACAACCATCATGGCCGCCGCCGGCGATACCGCAATGGAAGTATGGCCGCGTGTGTCGCCTTGTATATCCAGGACTTCCTCTTCCATACGGCCGATCTCGATCAGTACAGTCCGGGAGCGGGCCACTACCGCGCGCCCGTACTTCGTCAATACGGTGCCCTGGTTCGTGCGCTGGATCATGGGCACGCGGAATTCCTCTTCAAGAGCCCGTATGCTCTTGGTCAATCCGGGTTGGCTGATGGCAAGTTTCTGGGCGGCTTTCCGGATGCTGCCCACGTCGGCAATCGCGACGAGCTGTTCAAGTTGTTTGAGCCGCATGAGTAAACCTGTGGTTATCGTTATGTAAAACTTGAATACTATTCGCGCCCCCAACCCTTGTCTATTCTTTCTTCATCTGAAGCCGGGTTCGATTTTCGGATCAACCCCAAAACTCATCAGCAAGGAGACTGACTGACATGAACGTGAAAGATAACGTTCCCGTTGACGGCGAACGCGGTTTGCTAGACCGCTCGATCTTCGTGGATCCCCATGTATATCAACGCGAGCTGAAACACATTTTTGCACGGTGCTGGCTATTTCTTGGACACGAATCGCTGCTGCCGAACGAAAACGATTACTTCACAACGTATATGGGCGAAGACCCTGTCATCGTTACCCGCAAGGGCGACGGGAAGTTTGGCTGTTACCTGAACATGTGCCGCCACCGGGGCAACCGGGTATGCCGTGGAGACGCGGGCAATGCGCGCACATTCGTCTGTCCGTTTCACGGCTGGACGTTCAAGAACGATGGCTCGTTAAGCCATGTCCCAGGCTACAAAGAGGTCTATTTCAGCGAACTGGACATCGAATCCCACGGCCTGGTTCCCGTAGCCCAGATCGACAGCTACAAAGGCTTGTTATTTGCCACTTTTTCCAAGGATGCTCCTCCACTTGCAGAGTATCTGGGAGATATGACCTGGTATCTGGACATGATCCTGGATCGCCGCGAAGGCGGCATCGAATTCCTGCCGGGTGTCCACAAATGGCAAATCAAGGCCAACTGGAAATTCCCCGCCGACAACTTCATCGGCGACAGCTATCACGGCCCGGTAAGCCATCAATCGGCATGGGGCTCCGGCTTCGAGGGCATGCCTCGGCGCAAGCGAGGCTATGGCTACGAAGGGTTTCAAATCTGCATCCCCGGCGGCCATGGTTTGGGTGTGCGCTGGGCAGATAACCGCGAGGACTACATCGACATGGCCCTGCCGGAGTTTCAGGAATACGAGCGCTCGCGTATTGATGAAGCAACCCAAAGGCTGGGAGCATTGCGGGCGCATACTCTCTCGCCCATGCATTCCACCATTTTCCCCAACATGTCTTTGCTGTGGCAAGGCGGCACGATGCGGGTCTGGCATCCGCGAGGGCCAAACCTGACGGAAGCATGGGGATGGTGCTTCGTCGATAAGTCGGCGCCCGAAAGCCACAAGCAGCTTACCCGCATTCATGATCTACAGCGGCACGGCACCAGCGGCACCTGGGAAGTCGACGATGTCGACAACTGGGTGCAAAGCACCAACGCAAGCCGGGGGTGGGTAGCCCGCCAGGTACCGCAAAACATCCAGATGGGCGTCAAGCATGAGGCCATCCATCCGGAGCTGCCCGGCTTGACCGGGGGATTTCAATCAGAGATCAATCAGCGCGGGTTCTATCTTTGGTGGCAGGAGATGCTGAACAGCGACAAGTGGCCGACGGCGGCAGGCGCAGCGAAATAATCCGGAGGAAAAAACCATGACAACTGTATTGACCAGCAGCCTCGACGACAAAACCCTTGCGCGCATCGGCCTGCAATATGAAATCGAGCAGTTTTTATATGAAGAAGCCAGAATGCTCGACGAGCGCCGATTCAAGGATTGGATCGATCTGTTTACCGACGACATCCAATACTGGATGCCCATTGTTTCCAATCGAATGGGAAAAGACCTGGGCAATGAGCGGACCCTGCCGGGCGAGCTGGCTCATTTCGACGAAGATAAAACCAGCTTGGCAAATCGGGCCCGGCGACTGGAGAGCGGCGCCGCATGGGCCGAAACCCCGCCATCCCGAACCCGCCACATCGTCGGCAACGTGCAGGTGCAGCCGCTGGAGCAGGAAGATTCGGTCTCCGTGGTTTCCGCTTTCCTCTTGTGGAGATCGCATCTGGAACACGACGAGGAGGCATTCAGCGGACAGCGGCACGATGTATTGCGCCGCTGCGGCGGCGGCTGGCGAATTGCGAAAAGGACGATTTATCTCGACCATTCCGTCATTACTCAAAAAAGCCTGGGAGCGTTTTTCTGAAATGTACGCCGACCTCTCGACACGCACAGCCCTGGTAACCGGAGCGGCCAAGGGCATCGGCAAGGCCACCGCCCTGGCTTTTGCTCAGCAAGGCGCAAGTCTGGCCTTGCTGGACCGCGACGCCGAGGCACTGGCGGACGTGGCCGAAGCATGCCGCGCCGCTTCGCCTCAAGGGCGCGCCATGCATACCTTCGTGGTGGATCTGATGGATCACCAGGCCACGGCGCATGCAGTTCGCACGGCGATCGACAAGCTGAACGAGCTGAATGTGGTGGTCAACGTCGCGGGAATAACGTCCCCCGCCCGGGATCCCTTCGAGGGCATTGCACCGCAGGACTGGGAACGCGTGTTTTCAACCAACGTGACATCGATATTCGTCATTGTCAAAGAAGCGCGCCAAGCGTTGATCGACGACAAAGATGGACGCATCATCAACATTTCATCGCTTACCGCCTCCCGGTCGCTGGATTATCTGCCCGCCTATACGACATCCAAGGCCGCTGTGAACAGCTTTACCCGCGTTCTGGCGCGTCAGTTCGCTCCATTTGGGACGACCGTCAATGCCATCAGCCCAGGATTCATCCGCACCCCGCTATGGGATGAACGGAGCGACGAATTTGACAGCCGCATCGACAAATGGGTACCCATGGGCCGGCCGCAGTCCGCCGATGACGTGGCCTGGCTGAGCGTCTTTCTGGCAAGCCCGCTTGCTTCGAATATTACAGGCCAAATCATCGGCGTGGACGGCGGGGCCTCGATCTAATAAGGCGCGCCTTTCTATTAAAGCAAATCCCCGGCGAACGAAGCCGCAGACAGCATCATTACAGAACCGCGCCCATCCCCTTCCGCTCGATCAGGTTGAGAAGCTTCAAGGATGAGCCATTTGGCTTCTTGTCGCCCACTTCCCATTTTTGTACCGTGGACAAACTGATATTGAGCACGGCCGCAAACACCGCCTGGCTGAAATTAGCTTGTTCGCGTAGCGACTTGATCTGTTGCGGCTGCATTTCGTGCACGTCGAGATTGCGCAATACATCGAACTCGAGCATGCGGCGTTTGCTGATGAGGCCGGCGCTTTGCAGCCCTTGCGCAGTCTCGTGCATTTCATCCAGAATTCGGCTCTTATGCTTGGGTATTGTCACAACTTACCTCCTGGATCTCACCGTTGGCCAAGGCAATCGCCAATTGGCGGTCATCAAAGCTTAAAAGTTCTTTCGCTATTTCTTGAAGCATCTTCAGCTCGGCCGGGTCGATATTGTTCCGCTCATTCTTGTTGAACCCATACAGGAAAAACCAACGGTCTGTCAGTGTTGTGGCAACAATGGTTCGAGCGCCACCGCGCTTGCCATGACCAGATAAAGCGACCCGCTTCTTTACAACACAGCCACCCAAATCAGCGTCGACAAGCCCTTGGGCCATTTCAGAAACGGCCTTGAGCAAAGCACTATCAGCCAAGCCTGCCTTTCGCATCCAACGGACGAAACTCCGGGTTTTAAATATCCGTCGATAAGTTAAACTATAGCATTCAGTGCAATAGATTTCCATGCCTGCTTCTCCCCTGGAGTCTTTGCAAGCAGGCAATCTAAAACAAACGTAGCGGAAAAAACATTAGGCAAATTCATCCAGGGCCCGGAAGGCCTGCGCATGAAAACACCCCGAAGGCCGGAAGTCTCCGGCTTTCGGGGCGCGACTTCATGGCAAGGCTTTTTCAACCATCAAGAGCAGGTATAGCTGGATGCGACGAGGGGGTCTCCGCTTACGAAAGTTGCCTTCTTGGGATACATGCATATCGGCTGGCTTTTTTGAACCGGAGTGCTCGACGCCGATTTGACGACGATGCTGTCCGGCGCCACGCCCTTCTCCACCCAGTCGGTCAGCAAGCCATATATTTGCCCGCTGGCAGGATACGGCGGATTGGCATCGGGGTTCGACGTCCCGTTCCCCGGCCCATGCGCCATTCCGGGAACCAGGTACAACCTGTAGAAGTCCTGCACTGCCGACATGCCGCCCATCGCGGCAACCACGCGGTCGTAGTAGTTGATCGAACCCTGAGGGAAAATCAGCGGGTCGGCCAAACCATGATATTGAATCAACTTGCCGCCTCGCGCCTTGAAGGCCGACAGATCCGGGTTATCGGTATTGATGTCGCCAAAGGCGCTTTGCAGCGAGACCCCGCGGTCAAAAGCGTTTGAAAGCTCTGCGTACGACAGCGACTTCCATTTGTCGGCGCCGTTGCCCGTTGTGTTGATGAAGGGCGGCCCGGCCAAGGTGGGGTCCTGCAGCTCGAGCGCCACTTGGCTGGTCGCGATGGGAAACGCCGTGGAGCCGGCAAGTGCCAACAGGCTGGTTCCGCGAGACAAGCCATACCAGCGCTGCATGCCGCTTGGGCTGGCCGCCCAGCCGTTGTCGACGGCTGGATCGGGCACACTGCCGTCCGCGGTCATGCCGTACCAGATTTTATTGATGGCGCTGGCCTGCGCGGTAGATACACACGCCGCGCTGCTGTTCGAACCGCCGCTTGTCGTGCACAACACGTTTGCGTCCTTGGTTGGATCATACCGGCAGGCAGCCGGGTCGAGAATGTAGCCAAGATGGGCTCCTCCCACGACATCGCATGCGGCTATGGCGGCATTCGAAACAGCCGTCAGTTGATCCGAAGACATATAGTTGCCGCCCAGGTCGCGTTGAATGACGATTTGCGGGTAGAGCTCAGCCGTGATGAAACGGGACCAGTTATTTGCCGGATAGCCGGCGACGATACCATCGAAGTCCTCGGGATACCGCTGCGCCTGCATGAGCGCCTGGCGCCCGCCCGTCGACCCGCCGTCCCAATAGGTTCGGGTGGGGGCGGAGCCGTAATAAGCCTTGGCCAGGGCCTTGGCTTTGATGACTTCCTCATGAATGCCCCGGGAGGCAAAATCCGTCCATAGCGTCGTATTGATCGTTCCATCCGGATTCATGGCGAACGAACCGTCCAAGCCAGAAAATGCACTGCTGTGACCCGTGTCGTTGGTTGCGGTGACCGCGCCTTCCGCCGCGGCAATGGCCGGGGCCGATCGTCCGTCGGAGCCCACGGTGCCACTGGAAATCTTGGTGATATCCGTTTCTTCGGTGCCGGCCCATCCGCCGCCCCCAAGCGCGTGCAGCCGCCCATTCCAGGCGCTCTTGGAGGGCAGCCAAACCTCGATCCCGATGCCGGGAGATGTCGATGGCGCTCCGTCGGGCCCCGGATGTCCCGGACCAACAAGCAGCTTTACCAGGCACAAGTCGCTGGCAACGGTAGTCGTACCGTCCGATGCGGCGTTCGGAAGCTTGTCTCCTTTTTTATAGCTCTGGACGAGCAATACCGTGGTTTGGTCATCAGGCTTGAAGCCGTCCTTTATGCTGTTGTCGCAGGTCAAGGCGACTGGCGCAAGGGCCTCGTCGGAACCACTTCCGCCGTCGTTACAGCCGGTAAGCGCGATGAGGGACAACGCCCCCAACAAACTGCCTGCGGCCAACCGTCGCATTGACATGCGCCCCCTTCCCGAACCGCTTGGTGCCTTGTGCGTACAAGGATCAAGTCTCATGATGCGTCTCCTGTTTTTGTTGAAGTCTGGCTTGGCAATATGCACTAATATGCATCAGGCAAGTTTGCCGGCCGCCGCAACCGCTGTATATCGGAATACGCGCATGGAATATCACATTACGAGCATTTCCATAGCTAACCAGGTAACTTGGGCTTACAGACTCCTAGTAGTATCACTGGTGCCCATCTCAAAGAAAATGCATTATCCTGCCCGTCAAAACAAGACAGGTGCTTGGCACCGGAGGGAGATGATGGGCGATTCTTTGCTGTTCGATCGACGGGGCAAGCCGATAGCGACCCCAGGCGTAACACTGATCGACTCAACACCGGCGGCCTGGCAAGGCTTCCCGCTCGAGGTGACATCGATCCACGGCTCGGGAGAAGCGCGCGCGTTCCACCTGCCCATTGCGGCGATCGCGATGTGTTCAGGCGGAGGCAACGGGTGCAGCGACGTCCGGATAGGCAGGTCGACGGTTAGCCTGCCATTCAGCCACGGCGTTCTGGCTCTCCAGGACGCCGGCGTCGAGGTGGATAGCTGGAAGTGGCGCGGCTCAACCGACGAAATCGTCTCGGTGCAGTTCACGCCGGACATTCTGGCCGAACTGACGCACGGTGAAGCCAGGCTTCCCAGCTTTCAATCCCAGAGGCGGGACGAGGATGAAACAATTTCAAGCCTGATCACGGCAATGCACAGAGAACTGAAGCGTGGCTGCGGATCGGGGCGGATGTACGCGCAAGGCCTGTCTTTGGCGTTGCTCGGATATGTACAGCACCGCTATGGGACTTCGGCTGCAAGGCGCCGGACGCCCGGCACAATCCCCCCAAGGGAAATGGCGCGAGTTACCGACTACATACACCAGCATCTCGCACGCGACATCAGTGTCGACGACCTCGCCTCTTTGCTGAACCTAAGCAGCTCACAGTTTGCACGCCTGTTCAAGAAAACCGCCGGCGCGTCACCGTATCAATATCTGCAGCGAAAACGCATAGAACGCGCCATCGACCTGATGCGCGGGCCGGACTCCCTCGCTCAAATCGCGCAAGACGTTGGCTTCTCGAGCCAGTCGCATTTCACGGAAGTATTTCGAGCCGTCACCGGAACCACCCCGGCAATAGCCCGAGCCGAGCAAGCCAAGGGTTTTCCGACGGGCCTCATCCCGCATTTTCCGTAGAGTCGCCCTCGAAAAACCCCGGCGCATTCGCCACCTGAGCCGCAGCCGTATCGGCTACGCGCTCCAGCTTCCGGGACTCGTTGATGACCGTCTTTGCATAGCCACTACTATTGCCGGAGTACTTGGCCAGGGCTTTCCACAAATTACCGTCATACGATTCCAGATACTCTTCGAGTATGTCGGTGCCCACACGAACGTTCACAGCCGGGTCGAACAGCGACTCGGACTTGTGCAGCTTGTCTGAATGCCAACGCCGCACCACCTGCATCAATCCTTGCGCGCCATACCGGTTTTGCACCTTGGGCCGGAAAACGCTTTCTTTCTGCATGATGGCGATCAACAGTTCGGGAGCAAGCCCCTCGCGGCGGCTGGCCTCCTTCCAGGCAAGCTCCACATATTGGTGCAGTGTCTGCCGCGGCTGGCCCAGCTTTTCTGAAAGATATTCGACCTGCGCCTTTTTGCGGGCCTCATCGACGATCGAAGCCAGGTCCTTGACCTGTGCGAGGTCGATTCCCAACGCGGGTTCTGACTGGGCGGACTCCGGTGAGGCAGGCTCCAACAGAGCTGTTGTTGAATGCGCTTGTTCCAGCGGCGCAGGCTCCAGCCAAGCGTCAGCCGGGCGCGTTTGCTCCAGTGGCTGAAAGGCGGGTTCGAGCGTAGCGACCTGCTCCGCCGCCACACCCGCGGCGGCACCGGCGGATTCACCGGCCCAAGCGCCAGGAGAAGCAAGCAGGCTGCCTGCAACGCAGATCGCAGCGGTAAATGCGAAGGTTCGATCATGAACCTTGCGATAAAGCGGTTTAGTGCAATTTGATAAAGTTTTCTTGACAGTCATCAGCCCCGGGCGCCATAACCACATGCGCTCGGATTAAAAAGCCTTGAATGGTCGATTGACTTCGCTTTTTGGGATTACCGCATGAGGTGACCGACTCCTAGGCAGCACGGAGCCGAGTACATTTGAAAGGCGTCTTCAGTTAAGGTTGGAGCACGACACCTTCAGTGACGTGCTTATCCGTAAGACCATAACATTGTAGACGTTTCTGCGATGCAAAAAGGTGTAAGCGTAATTGACAGACGGCATAACAGTATCTGGCGAAACAGAAAAATCAAAGCAAGCATCCTGCCAGTCCTCGTTCGCAACCCCACACGACCGCCGCGCTGCGCCCGTAGGCCCCCTGTACGCGCGGGACAACGTGGCGTTATCCGCTTGATACAGAAACATCAGAAACGATGAAGCTTTTGCGTCTGGTACGGCTTTTGGCCTGTCTTTACTCTGGCCTTGTTCCTGGTTCCGAATGGTCACACGATGTGTCGATGAGCAAAATGGCTTCGTGTCATTGTAAATAAGTCTGCATACTGGCATTGACCGGTACCTGGAATCCGCGGGCCCATTCAATTCCTTCCTATAGCGAGGAACAGGGGTTTCGTGATTTCATATATTTTCATCATTGGGAGTTTGTCATGAACGTCCATCATTACAAAAGATTATCCAAGAAATCGATTCTGGCGGTCTTTACATTGACGCTGGGCGTAGGTCTGCTGGAGGGGTGCACAACGACTGCACCCAATAGTCCGAAACCTGAATCCTCAAGCGCCCAGTCTGCTGATGCCCGTATCGATGCGGATGTACAGTCCACCTTGAATCGCCTCTACGATGTCGCCGCCGGTTCGCGCAGCATGGTGCAGCACGCCGCGGGGGTGCTGGTATTCCCGAAAGTATACGGAGGCGCATTCATTGTCGGCGCGCAACACGGCCAAGGCGCGTTGCAGATTCACGGCCGCGTGGCGGGCTACTACAACACGACCGGATTATCGATTGGCTGGCAGGCAGGGGCAAGCTCCAAGGCCATCGTCTACGTTTTCAATTCTGCCGAAGCACTGGCGCATTTTCGCGCGAGCAATGGCTGGCAGGTGGGAGCGGACGCCAAGGTGGCAGTCGGGCACATCGGCGCCAACGGTTCGGTAGATAGCCAGACGCTGAGCCAGCCCGTTGTGAGCTTCGTCATGAATAACGCAGGCCTGGAAGGCGGCGTAGCGCTCGACGGCGCCAAAATCACCCCCGTAACGCACTGACGGAACAAACGGAGAAAGTCATGCTGCACTATGCCATCGTGTTCTTGATCATCGCCTTAGTGGCCGGATTACTTGGCTTCTTTGGCATCGCAGGGATAGCGGCGGAAATCGCCAAGGTTCTATTTATCATTTTTCTGATCCTGTTCGTGGTTTCTCTTGTTTTTGGTCGCCGACGATGACCTCAAAAAGAGTCGGGCAACTCGGATTCCATTCGATTTGATTCCACGGGTGATTGCGTGCTCCGAATGGCGGCACCGAGATCTTTCAACGGGCCTGAGCCGTATCAGCGTGGCGACTGCCTCTTTGACACGGTGGACGCAAGCACGTTGACGGTGCCGAGCTTCACAAAGATGCTAGTCATCCAGGAATCTTTCCACAGCCTGAGCCAGTGCACCAGGCTGATCCAGATGAACCATATGCCCGCAGTCATCGATGCGCAGCCGCTCCAGCGACTTTATCCTGCCCAGGCGCTCTTCGAACTCCTCACGCGTGTAGCGCTCATGGTTCAGCGGGTTTTGGTTCGCTTTATCCCCTTCCACCCATAGCACCGCGGCTTCAATGTTTTCCCAGGCAGCAAGAACCTCATCGCAGCGGTACAACATTGGGTTCACACGCTTATGCACCGCATCCGCCAGCACATGCCGGCGGCCGTCTGCCTTGAGTTCGGTCCATTCCCCCGCAAGCCACAGCGCGAACCGTTCGTCCATGTGCGGGCTGCGTTTCATCAGGTGGTCGGCGACGTCCTGCAAGCTTGCAAAGGTCCGCATGGAAGCCGGCGTTTTCAGCTCTGAAAGCCAGCGGGCCAGCCTGGCCGGCGCCTCGGACGGCAAGGTTCGCGCAAGTCCGAACCCTTCGACATTGACCAGGCGCCGGATACGCCCCGGACATGTTCCTGCGTAAATCATCGCAATGTTGCCGCCCATGCTGTGGCCCAGAAGGTCAAGCGGAGCATGCGGCGAAATATGGTCGATGATCGCGTCCAGATCTGCGTAATAATCGTAAAACCAATAGCTATCGCCGGGCCGCGACGCCTTGCTCCCCCCGAAACCCCGCCAATCAAGGGCAATGACTTCACGTTCGATGCTTAGCGTATCCACAAAACGCTGAAAGGAAGCTCCCACGTCCATCCAGCCATGCGCAAGGAGAAGCGGAGGGGCGCCCCGCCCTGCCTCTTCCAGCGCCGGCCAGCGTCGAAGGCGGTACGACACATCGCCTCTGATCTGGACTTGCTTGGTCGTGCTGGTTCTGTCGGGAGTGTAGGAAGATATTGTGCTCATGCCGCCATCTTAACGCCTGACGCTGCGGGTTGCGGACTATGAGCCCCCTTACTCCACCATCTCGCTCTTGGCCAGGTTACGTGGCTTGTCGACGCTGGTGCTGCGCACAAACAAGGGAGTTTCCTTAAGCAACACAACACACAGGTCATAGTACTTTCCCGCACGGCCATTGCCGTTCACTGAACCACACAGCAGCGCTCATGCTTTTTATAGTGCCGGTGTCTTCTTCGCAAGGGCACCGCATGAACAAGCACGACGCCAGTTACCGCCTGCTGACGTATTGCGGCTTGCTCTACGAAATGCTGCTGCAGCGCGAGCCAGGTCTATTGGCCACAACGCTGCCCGCAGTGTTGCCGGTAGTACTGTACAGCGGCGTGCCGCGCTGGAGCGCGGTGGTTTACCTGGCGATAACCTGGCGTCGCTCTTGTTTCGTCTGGAGCACAACCGGGGCCTGGAAGATATGCAAACGCTTATTCAAACAGTGTATAAATACACGGAAGGGCCACAATATCGCGAACTACGCCGGGCATTCGTAAGCTGGACACGCTACGTATTGCTACCCCGATCCTTGCCCGAGGTGCAGGTTCCCCCTGTGGACGATTTACTGGAGATAACCGACATGTTGGCAGATCAATCACGCTCCTGGACGCACCAGTGGAAGATGGAGGGGCTGCAGGAGGGAAGGCAAGAAGGAAGGCGGGAAGGTCGACAAGAAGGCGAGCTCGTCCTGCTGCAGCGCCAGCTTACCCGTAAGTTCGGCCCCCTGCCCGAAACAACCCAGCAACGTCTAAAAGCCGCAACCTCTGCCCAGCTGGAAACCTGGTCGCTGAATATTCTGGACGCCGCCACATTGGAAGAAGTATTTCAGGAATAGCACAGGCCACGTCGCTTCAGTCTTTATAGAACCGCGTCCACCCCCTTGCGCCCGGCCAGATTGAGCAGCTTTAGCGAAGAACCATTTGGCTTCTTGTCGCTCACTTCCATTTTTGCACTGTGAACAAACTGATATTGAGCACGGCCGCAAATACGGCTTGGCTGAAATTAGCCTGCTCGCGCAGCGACTCGATCTGTTGCGGCTGCATTTCGTGCACCTCGAGATGGCGCGATACATTTACTTGACTCGCCCCGGAAAATCAAACTCATGACTCAAACATCCCAGCCATCGCCAGAGGTTCGTCCTCTTCATATCGACGACATCACCGTTATCGATGACGCCAAGCTCAAGAAAGCCGTTACTGCCGCGGCGCTTGGCAATGCCATGGAGTGGTTCGATTTCGGGGTCTATGGTTTCGTCGCCTTTGCCTTGGGCAAGGTCTTTTTCCCCGATGCCTCGCCCGCCGTCCAGACGATCGCCGCACTGGGCACATTTTCCGTGCCCTTTCTGGTTCGCCCGCTGGGCGGAGTCTTCTTTGGCGTGATGGGAGACCGTTTTGGGCGGCAAAAAGTGCTGTCGCTCACCATCATCATCATGGCGATCAGCACCTTCTGCATCGGGCTGATTCCCTCGTACGCCGCCATCGGTCTGTGGGCGCCCATCATATTGTTGATGTGCAAGCTGGCACAGGGTTTCTCGGTCGGCGGCGAATACACGGGAGCCGCGATCTTCGTGGCCGAATACGCGCCCGACCGGCGGCGCGGATTCCTGGGCAGTTGGCTGGACTTCGGCTCGATTGCCGGCTTCGTGCTGGGCGCGGGCCTGGTCGTGCTGCTGCAGGCGCTCCTGGGCGAACGCTCGTTCCTGGACTGGGGGTGGCGCGTCCCCTTCTTCATCGCAGGGCCGCTCGGCCTGCTGGGCCTTTATCTGCGCCATGCCGCGGAAGAAACGCCCGCCTTTACCCAGCAACTGGAAAAGATGGAAAAGGAAGACCGCGACGCCGTCAAAGAACGGCCAAGAGTGTCTTTCCTCGAGATATTTTCCAAGAACCGTAAACCTTTACTGGTCTGCATCGGCATGGTGCTGACGACCAACATCACCTACTACATGCTGCTGACCTATATGCCGACCTATCTGTCCAGCAGCCTGGGATACTCCGAAGATCACGGCGTGCTCATCATCGTTGTGGTCATGATAGGAATGCTGTTCGTGCAGCCCGTCGTGGGATTTTTCAGCGACAAAATCGGACGCAAACCGTTCTTGCTGTTTGGCAGCCTGGGCCTGTTGATCGTTGCCTTCCCGGCTTTCAAATTAATCGGGCACGATAATATCGGCTTGATTTTCATAGGCCTGCTGCTGATCGCAATTTTTCTCAATTTCCTGATCGGCGTCATGGCATCCACCCTGCCTGCGCTCTTTCCCACGCACATCCGCTACAGCGCACTGGCGAGTTCATTCAATATCGCGATCATCGTCGCCGGCCTGACCCCGACGGTTGCCGCCTGGCTGGTGGAAACGACGAACAACCTGATGGTGCCCGCCATTTATCTGATGATGGCGGCAGTAATCGGCCTGATAACCTCGTTCTATCTTCCCGAAACCGCGAATCGCCCGCTACGCGGCGACACCCCTACCGCATCGAATCCCCGTGAGGCAAGAGCACTGCTGCAACAGGCCTACGACCATATCGAACAGACCGTACAGGAAGTCGACGAGGAAATCGGCGCGCTGGAACAGCAAATCGAGACATTGAAGGCGCGCCGCCAGCGATTGACGGATCGGCATCCCGACTTGGAGTGACGGGGCAGGTACATGAACTCTGCCGGCCCACATACCTTGACAATCATCGGTCTCGGGCGCCCACAGCCGCATGCACCCACGAAGAAAGCTCGTGAATGATCGGACTGCTTCCCCGTTACACTATGACAATGATCACGTGTATGGGTGACCCATGTCAGAAGAACTCTCGCTCTCCAACCAAAACAGTACGGATTCACCACCAGGCGGCAGCCGAACCACCAAACCCCGCGGGATCCAGTCGATTCTCATTGGCTTCCATATCCTGGATCGTCTGGCCGAGTCGCCGACACCGCTCGGGTTGAAGCATCTGGCCGAAGCCAGCAATATGCCCGCGAGCAAGCTGCGGTTTTATCTGGTCAGCTTCCTGGAACTGGGCCTGGTTACCCAGGAAGCGCCCAGCGGCCGCTATAGCCTGGGGCCGGCAGCATTGCGCCTCGGGCTGGCTGCCCTCGAAAAATTCGACATCATCAATCTTGCGCGCAGCGAGATGCGGCAATTGGCCGATCAACTGGGCTTTTCCGTGTTTCTTGCCGTCTGGGGCACACACGGGCCCACCATCATCGACCGGGTCGACGGACGCAACCGTACCGTTCTGGAAATCCGGGTGGGCACAGCCCTACCCTTGCAAACCTCCGCCATGGGGCGCGCCTATGCCGCCTTCCTGCCCAAGGCGGTCATTGCGCCGTTACTGCGAACCGAACGCCGGCAAGGGCTGGTGCTGGACGACTTCCCAATGCAAGGCACCCCGCAGGGCGAAGAGATCCGGGCAATCCGTCTATCGGTCTCTGCGGGAAGGCTGTTGGCGGGATTTACCGCCATCGCGTCACCGGTGCTCGACAGGGCGTGTACACCCGTGGCCATGCTGTCTGTCGTAGGGCCCATAGGTCCCCTGAAGGACACGCACAAAGATACCCCGGCGCACGCCCTGCTTGAATTGACAAAGCGGCTGAGCCTGCAACTGGGTTGGTCCGAAAAAGACAATTAAAAGCGGGGCGGGCACACGTTCTACCTACTCCTTACACCTCTTCGGGCAACGCGAATGAATGCTCTGGAACCAATCTGGGCGGAGCGACGACATGCGCCGGGTTCCGCGCTTCGTCCTTTAATCTCTGCTCAAGCAGGCGACGTGCTTGTATCGGCGCTTGATCAAGCTTGATGGCGACCTGCGGAACCTCGACATTGCGTTCTTCCATCTGCCTTTGCTGAATTTCAAGAATGACTTTGTCCTGGTCGAACGTATCCGAAATAGCCTTCTGTATCGTTTCCGTCATCGCCGCGTCGTCGATTTTATAGTTGCGGACAAAAGCCCAGAAATAGTGGGTGCGGGTTTCCGTCTCGGGTGTCAGCAAATGGAGCACATGGCCAATCAACGCCCCGGAGCGATCTTGACCGACCGGGTGAAAACCCACGACGGTGAGGTTGATGGACGGCACCAGATTGATGGCCGACTGCCATCGATTCATGACACATGCCCCCCCGAGGGACATGGCAAAAAACGGCGGCGCCTCGATATTGGGCATTTCGCGATGCGCCCGCGTCAAACAGTTCGCCTCGACAGTAACGTTGGCAGCATAGTTGGCAATGGACTCTTCCTCATCGTTCCCGATGGTGGCGCCATGCACATAGGTTTCATGGCTGAGGTCGAGCAGGTTGTCGTTAAGCAGGCGAAAGTTCGCTTCAATGTTGTGGTACCCACGCGAGGACGCCCATTCGGGGCTGTTGTTCCACTGGACGTCGGGAATCAGGTCGGGATTTGCAAGCGTTTGGTCGCCTAGCCATATCCATGCAAAACCATGGAGCAACTCAAGCGGATATGTCCTGACCCTGGCGGCGGCCGGAATGTTGGTCTGCCCCGGGATATGGGTGCATTCCCCCTGCGCGGAAAAGCACATGCCGTGATACCCGCAGCGGATTTCATCTCCCACCCGCGTCCCCTGGGACAAAGGCAAAAGGCGATGCGGACATGCGTCGTCCATGGCACAGAGCTGCCCTGTCGCTGTGCGGAACATCAGGACTGGAACATTCAGCAGGCGCCGCGCGACGAACGGTTGATCAAACTCGGACTCGAAGGCCGCGACGTACCAGACATTTTGCACAAACATTAGGGGACTCCCGGGAAATTTGCGTGGCAGGAAAAAACAGGCCAACGACACGCATCATATTCAACATTGTTGACTCAATACAACTTTATACCCATAAAATCCGCCCAAAAACTAGGGAAATCACTGAATTTTTCGCCAAATAATTTGATGTTATTGTTTCGATGCAACTATATTTATATCGACGACCAAGGAGAACACTGTGAAAAAGCTATGGATCGCCCTCTGTCTGGCATCTGCCCTCGGGGCTTCAGGTACAACGGCTCAGGCTGGCGAAATCAAGATCGGCTACGTAAACACCTTCTCGGGACCGGGCGCCATCCTGGGCAAACACTATCGGGATGCCTTTGAACTCGCTGTGAACGAGCTAGGCGGCAAAATGGGAGGGCTGGACGTCAAGGTCGAATATGGCGATGATCAACTGAAGCCGGAAATCGCCAAGAGCGTAGTGGAACGGTTGGTGGACCGCGACCACGTGGACATTGTGGCGGGCTTCAACTTCTCCAACGTGCTGCTGGCCTCGCTCAAGACCGTAACAAGCGCCAACAAGCTGCTGATCAGTTCAAACGCCGGGCCTTCGAACCTGGCCGGAGCGCAATGCCAGCCCAATTTCTTCAGCGTCGGCCAGCAAAACGACGGTGCCAGCGAGGCGCTGGGCCAATACTTGAAACAACAAAACGTGAAAAGCGTGTATGCGCTGGCGCCGAACTATCAAGCGGGCCGCGATATGATCGCCGGCCTCAAGCGTGGGCTCGGCAAGGAACTGGTGGGAGAAGTCTACACTCAGCTATCTCAAACCGACTTTCAACCTGAGTTGAGTCAGATACGCGCCGCCAAGCCGGCTGCCGTATTTGTGTTCATGCCCGGCAGCAACGGAATCAACTTTGTCAAACAATGGGCGCAAGCCGGCTTGAAAAGCGAAATACCTCTTTACTCGGTATATACAGTGGATCACACAACCTTGCAGCCAATCGGCCCCTCCGCCGAAGGCACGCTGGGCGTTTCGCAGTATGTCGAAGACCTCCCGTTCGAAGCCAATAAGAAATTCGTCAAGAAATTCGTCGACCGTTACGGCTATTACCCATCGGAATACGCGGCCAGCGCCTACGATACGGCCATGCTGATCAATAGTGCTGTGGTAGCAACTCATGGCAGGCTGGACGACATCGACGCTTTGCGCGCCGCCGTGCAAAAAGCCCACTTTGATTCAGTGCGCGGGCCCAACTTCAAACTGGGCAAAAATCACATGCCCATTCAAAATTACTACTTACGCGAGACCGTGAAACGAGCTGACGGAACACTGGGATTCGTTACCCGCGAAACCGTGGTGGAGAACTACGTCGACCACTATGGCGCCCAATGCACCAATATCAAAGGATGAATCAAGCAAAGGCCGTAATGGTCAGATGCATGCGGGCATGGTCTAAGCATTCGAGCGCTCGGATTACGGAGCTCATAATCGGCTCATGAGCACCCGAATGCTGCCTTACTCTACCGTCACGCTCTTGGCCAGGTTGCGGGGTTTGTCGACGTCGGTGCCGCGCACGCAGGCCGTGTGATACGCCAATAACTGCAAAGGTATGGTATGCAGGATGGGCGAAAGCTTGCCGTAGTGCTCGGGCATGCGGATGACATGCATGCCTTCGGTGGCGACGATCTTGGTGTCGGCATCGGCGAATACATAGAGTTCGCCGCCCCGCGCCTGCACTTCCTGCATGTTCGACTTGAGCTTTTCGAGCAGTTCGTCGCGCGGGGCGATGGTGACCACGGGCATGTGCTCGGTGACCAGGGCCAGCGGGCCGTGCTTGAGCTCGCCGGCGGGATAGGCTTCGGCGTGGATGTAGCTGATTTCCTTGAGCTTGAGCGCGCCTTCCAATGCAATGGGGTAATGCATGCCGCGCCCCAGGAACAGGGCGTTTTCCTTGGTGGCGAAGCGGTCGGCCCAGGCGATGATTTGCGGCTCCAGCGCCAGCACGGCGCCGATGGCCACGGGCAGGTGGCGCAAGGCTTTCAAGGCATCGGCCTCGGCCTCTTCGCTTAGGCGGCCCTTTACCTGAGCCAGGGCCAAGGTAAGCAGGTACAAGGCCGTCAGTTGCGTGGTGAAGGCCTTGGTGGACGCCACGCCGATTTCAACGCCGGCGCGGGTAATGTAGTTGAGCTTGCACTCGCGCACCATGGCGCTGGTGGCGACGTTGCAGATGGTGAGGGTTTGCTCCATGCCCAGGCTGCGCGCGTGCTTGAGCGCGGCCAGGGTGTCGGCGGTTTCGCCGGACTGCGAAATGGTGACGACCAGCGAACGGGGGTTGGGCACGCTGTCGCGGTAGCGGTATTCGCTGGCGATTTCGACGTTGACGGGAATCTTGGCAACGGATTCGATCCAGTAGCGCGCGGTCAGGCCGGCATAATAGCTGGTGCCGCAGGCCAGAATGAGCACATTGTCGATGTCCTTGAACACTTTGTAGGCGGCGTCGCCGAACAGCTCGGGCGTAATGCTTTCGATATCGAGCAGGGTGTCGCCCACGGCACGTGGCTGTTCGAAGATTTCCTTTTGCATGTAATGGCGGTAAGGACCCAGTTCGGCCGCGCCGGAATAGGCATGCACCACATGCGATTCGCGCTCGACGGGTTTGCCGGCCGCATCCAGTATCCATACCCGCGCCAATTGCAGGTCGACGACGTCGCCGTCTTCAAGATAAATGAATTTGTCGGTGGTGCCGGCCAGCGCCAGGGCGTCGGAGGCGAGGAAGTTTTCGTTGTCGCCCAGCCCCACCACCAGGGGCGAGCCCTGGCGGGCGCCCACGACGCGATGCGGCTCGTCGCGGCAGAATACGGCAATGGCATAGGCGCCGCGCAGGCGGCGCTTGGCCTGCTGGATGGCCTCGAACAGATCACCCGCATACAAATGGTCTACCAGGTGAGCGATGACTTCAGTGTCGGTCTGGCTTTCGAAGGTATAGCCGGCGGCTTGGAGCTCGGCGCGCAGTTCTTCGTAGTTTTCGATGATGCCGTTATGCACCAGTGCAATGCGGGCCTGGCCGTGGCTCTGGCCGGAAAAATGGGGATGGGCGTTATGCGTGGCGGGCGCGCCGTGCGTAGCCCAACGGGTATGTGCAATGCCGGTGAAACCGGCGAGCTTTTCGTCCTGGACTTCGCGTTCGAGCTCGGCGACGCGCTGGGTGCTGCGCGCGCGGCGCAAAGCGCCGTCGGCGTAGACCGCCACGCCGCAGGAATCGTAGCCGCGGTATTCCAGGCGCTTTAGGCCTTCGAGCAGGATAGGGGTAACGTCGCGTTGCGCCACGGCGCCGACAATGCCGCACATAGGGAAACTCCGTGTTGGTATTTCTTTGATGCTGTATTGTGCGTAACTATTAAAGAAATTTGATTTCTTATTTATTGTTAGGATGAATTTTTATTTCTTTGAATATAAGAAATTCGATTTTATTTCATTTAAATATCATTTATTATCTTAAATTGCATAGAAATCAAAGATTGCTATTCAATAGTTACCAAGTCATCAACGCTTGAAACAAGTTTGCACGGCGCCGCTGGCATTTACCGCAATACATCGCGCAAACGCAAATACACAAAATCGCAAAAACTCAACCGCACATGACCACGCCGCAACAGCCCCCTATCGCCCTGGACGACCTGGATCGCCGCATCCTGGATCAATTGCAGGCCGACTGCTCGCTGACCAACCTGGAACTGGCGCAGCGCGTGCATGCTTCCACGCCCACCAGCCTGCGGCGCGTGCGGCGCCTTGTCGAGGAAGGCATCATCGAAAAGCAGGTGGCCATTCTTAACCCGGCCAGAGTGGGCAGCGCGCTGACCGCCATCATCGAAATCACGCTGGACGTGCAAACCGCCGAACATCTGGACGAATTCGAAGCCGGCGTGGCCAACGAGCCCGCCATCCTGCAGTGCTACCGCGTATCGCCGGGGCCCGACTTCGTGCTTATTGCGCAGCTTGCGGACATGCCCGCCTATCACGAGATGGCCCACCGCGTGTTCACCTCGAAGGCGAACGTGCGCAATGTACGCACATTTTTTTCCGTGCACCGCTCCAAGTTCGAAACACGCACCATCGTGGCCATATGATCGCCCCGAAATTACTTACAGATTGCATGCCGCATTACGACACGCCCAGACTCTCATACACTTGCAGATAGCGCTGCGCCATGCGGGCCGCGTCGTGTTCGCGCAATACGTAGTCGTGGGCATGCGTGACCAGGCTTTCGCGCAGGTCGGCATCGTCCAGAACCCGAGTCACCGCATCGGCCAGGCCTTGCGCATCGCCCACCTTGCACTGCAAGCCGCGCCCGTCGGCCAGCAGCTCGGGCAGGCCGCCGGCATCGGTCGCCACCACCGGCACCGAATACAGGAAGGCATCCAGAACGCTGCTACCCAGCGCTTCTTCGCGCGAGCTGAGCACAAAGACATCCATGAGCCGGTACAGATCTTCGACGCGATCCTGGAAGCCCGCGAATACATAGTGCGCTTCCAGGCCCAGTTCGCTTACCAATTGCCGGGCCTGCGCGCCGGCATCGCCGTCGGCGCCAAGATGCAGGAAAAGGCAGTCGTCGCGCGTCCGGCGCAATATGTCGATGGCGCGAACCAGCGTGCACGGGTCTTTTTCGGATGTCAGGGCGGCTGCAGTGGCCACCAGACGCTTGCCGCGCAGCGCATACTGTTCCGCAAACCGCTGGGCATGCTGCAAATCGATGGGGCGCTGCACTACGGCGCTGTGGATCAGCGTAACCGGCAGGCCCGCGCTGCGCGGCTGCGCAGCGGCCGCCTCGCTGATGGCGACAAAAGCGTCGGCCTTGCGCCACTTCCAGAGGGTCTTGCGCAAGCGCTCGGCGGAAAGCGGAAACGCCGTGCGCCGGGTGAACACCACCGGACGCCGCACCCAGGCCTTAAGCAAGGCCAGCCATGTCAAAGTATTGGCGGTTTGGGCGTGCAGAATGCCGAAGCGCCGGCCAGAGCGCAACAGGAACCAGGCCAGCCCCGCCACGCCGCCCACTTCGTGCACGGCAAAGCCATCGTTGGCGGCGGCCCTGGCCAATGCCTCGCCCTTGCGCGCCACCAGCTCGACGCTGTGGCCCGCCGCGCGAAATTGCTGCATGCTGAGCAGGGTCTGGCGTTCGCCGCCGCGCCAGCCGCGCTCGATGTTCAATTGCAAGATACGCATTGCGCTCTACAACTCCAAATCGGGTGTGGGGCTGAAATAACGCACGACGTTCAAAACCAGCGCCCCCAGCGAGCATACGATTGCCACCACCAGGCCCAGCATGGCGCCGTGCTCTGTGCTGATATGAAACGCCAGGGCGGTAAGCGCCGTTCCGAAACTTTGCCCGAAAACGCGCGTCGTGGCCTGCAGCCCGCCCGCGGCGCCGCTGCGTTTGCGCGGCGCCCCTATCAGCATAGCCCGATTGTTGGGGCTTTGGAAAAGTCCGAATCCCACGCCGCCCAGCAGCATGACGGCGCAAACCAGCGCAAAGCCGGCATCCACGGGCAGCACCGCCACCCATGCCAGCGCCGCCGTCATGCCGGCGGCGCCAATGCCGCACAAGACCGCAACCTTGTACTTGTCGGACAGCCGGCCCGCAATGGGGGCCATGCCCGCCACACCCACCGACCACGCCCCCAGCAGCATGCCGATTTCCGCATAGCTGTGCCCCAGGACGTTCAGGAAATAAAAGGGCAAGGCCACGAAAGCCGCCATGGACGAGGCGTACAAGCAGAACGACGCCGCCACGGCATAGGCCACCGGCGTTATGCGCAGCAGGTCCAAAGGCACCAGGGGCGCTGTCTGGTCGCGCGAACGCCGGACCAGCGCCACCGTGGCCAACGACGCCACCACGATGCACAGCAAGGCGTCCCAAAGCGCGGTGGCCAGCATGTCCAGGCCGATGATGAACAAGCCGAACACCAGCACGCTCAGCAGGCAGGCCCACCAATCGAAGCGATGCCTGGAGCGCGGCAGATCGGGCAGGAAGCGGATGCCGAAATACGACGCAACGCACATGGGCATGTAGAACACAAACAGCCATGGCCACGAGGCGATCTGCAGGATGAAGGCGCCCACGGTGGGCCCCAGCACCGCCATGAGCCCCACCATCAGCGCATTGAGGCTGATGCCGAAGCCCATTTTGTTCATGGGATAAATGTTGCGCACCAGGCCGCCGAAAAGGGCCATCAGCATGGAAGACCCAAACCCCTGCACGACCCGCGCCGTCAGCAACACCGGAAACGACGGCGCAAAGGCGCAAGCCAGGGCCGCCAGCGTGAATACGCTCAGGCCAACCGTGAACACACGGCGAAACCCGATGCGCTCGGCAATGGAGGCGAACGGCAGCAGCGAAACGACCACCGCCAGGCTGTAGGCGATCATGACCCACATGATCCGGCTGGGCGAAACGTGCAGGTCGGCGGCCATGGCCGGCAAGGCCACATTGACCATGGTGGCGTCCAGGCAGACCACCGTCAGCACCAGCATCAAGGTGGTGACCGCCCAATGCCGCCTGGGGGCCTCCAGCCCATCGGGCAGCGGTTGCGTGCTGGGGCTGGGCGAAGGTGTTTGCACGTTATTTTTTCTTAACGGGACGCTGCCATCCGGCTATGGTTTTCTGGGCAGTGCGAGAAATGGTCAGTTGCCCGGCCGGCGCATCCTTGGTAAGCGTGGTGCCCGCGCCCAGGGTTGCGCCCCGGCCGACGGTGACCGGCGCGACCAATTGGGAGTCGGAACCAATGAACGCATCGTCCTCGATGGTGGTTTGGAATTTGTTGACGCCGTCGTAGTTGCAGGTAATGGTGCCGGCGCCGATATTGACGCGCGCGCCCACATGCGCATCGCCGATATAGGCCAGGTGATTGGCCTTGGAGCCTTCGCCCAGGCTGCTTTTTTTGATTTCGACGAAATTGCCCACATGGGCCTGGTCGCCGATGTCGGCCCCCGGACGCAAGCGCGCGTAAGGCCCGATGCGGGCGTATTCGCCCACCACGGCGTCCTGGATATGGCTGAAGGCCTCGATGTGCGTGCCGGCGCCGATGCGCGCGTCGCGCACGACGCAATGCGGGCCGATGCGCACCCCGTCGGCCAGGACCACCCGGCCTTCGAACACGCAGCCGGCGTCGATGAACACATCGCGCCCGCACTCCAGCGTTCCGCGCAAATCGAAGCGGGCCGGATCGGCCAGCGTCACGCCCTGTTCAAGCTGCCGGCGCGCCAGTTCGCCCTGCCAGATGCGTTCGAGCTGGGCCTGCTGCACCCGGCTGTTGACGCCCAGGGTTTCCCAGCCCTCGTCGGCCTGGGCCGCATTGACGGGCACGCCGTCCTGTACCGCCAGGCCCACCACGTCGGTCAGATAATATTCGCCCTGGGCGTTCTGATTGTCGATGCGCGACAGCCAGTCCTTGAGCCGCGCCGTGGGCGCGACCAGGATGCCGGTATTGACCTCGGCGATGGCTCGCTCGGCATCGCTGGCGTCTTTGTGCTCGACGATGCGCACGACCTGGCCCTGCGCATTGCGCACGATGCGTCCGTAGCCGCTGGGGTCGGCCAGCGTTTCGGTAAGCACCGCCATGCCGCCGGCGCGCGCCTGCAGCAGCCGGGTAAGCGTTTGGGGCTGCACCATGGGCACGTCGCCATACAGCACCAGCGTGGCGTCGTCGCGCCCGTCTTCGAGCAATTGCGGCACGGCCTGCTGCACGGCATGGCCGGTGCCCTGCTGCGGGCTTTGCAGGACGAACTGCACGCCGTCATGGTGGGCGAAAGCCCCCTGCACGCGCTCGGCGCCATGCCCCACGACCACCACCACGCGGTCGGGATCCAGCGGCCGGGCGTTGTCCAGGACATGGGCCAGCATGGGCTTGCCCGCGATGGGGTGCAGCACCTTGGGCAGATCGGATTGCATGCGCTTGCCCAGGCCAGCGGCCAAAATCACTATGTTCAGCATTCGACTCGTCAAATAAAAAGAAAAGGAAACCGCGGCGGCGCCATGCGCACTGTACGGCAAGCGCCGCCTAATATATATACGGCATACGTACGAGGCATGCGGCGCGCGCCCGGCAATTCGGCTTTACGAAGAACGCGGCTTGGCGGCGGCGCGTTTGCGCGGCGCCGTCTTGCGGGCCGATGCCGGCCTGGCCGGCTTCGCAGCGGGCGATTTTACGGCAGCCTGCCCCATATTGCCGGCGCTCTTGGCCACGGCGGCGGCCTGCTCGGCCAGCGGCGCGGCGGCAGCCTGCACGGCCTCGGCGCTTTGCAAGGTTGCGGCCGCCAATGTGTTGAACTGGTTTTGCAGCAGGTTCCACCAGCCTTGGCCCTGCTCCGCCCCGGACGCCCCTGCCGCCGCGCCGGAGGAGGGGCCGGCATTTTCGTGCACGGACTTGATCTTGGCCTGGCCCGACGGCTTCAGGCCCAGCACGACTTCCAGCGGCGAAGGGCCTTCGGCCGCGTCTTCGGCATGCGGCACGACCGCGAAAGACTTGAGGGTGGCAATGGTGGCGCGCTGCACCTCGAGGCCCTGGATGGTGCTGGTAAGCATGGAAAGGCTCATGTGCAGCCAGTTTTCGACGGCGCGCATTTCGGAGATCCGGCGATCCAGGTCTTCGAGGCTCATGGGCGCGGCGGCAATGCCGGCGCCAGTGAGGGCGCCGGAGCTGGACAGGCCCTGCCAGGCCTGGCGCATCATTTCCATGCTGGCAAGCAGCGGATTCTGCCCCAGTTCGCCCGCCTGACCAAAACCGGGCAAGACGAAGGGATTGGTGTTTTGCGTAGTCATGCTGGCTCCTGGGGTTCGGGTTAAACAAGTGCACGCAGCCGATGGTGTAAGCTTAAACTGAACCACGCCCCATCGTCTAATTCATCATGCAAAACTCGTACACGCTGGCCGACCTGGAAGCCGCCATCAACTATTGGCGCGCACGCCTGCCCTCGCAAGGCGAGGCGCTTTGCCTGTGCGCTCCGGCAAGCGCGCTGGCCGAACCTTATGCGCTGATGATCTTCAATGCCCGGCCCGCCATCGAACAGCACGAGCTCTCGCCCGGCGCCCTGGAGGCGCTGGCCGAGTGGCATCGGGCGCAGGCCGGCTCGTAAGCGGCAAGTCGGCTCAGGCCGCGGCGTGGTTCTGGCGCAGGCAATCCAGCACCACCAGTTCGGCCTCCAGGGTGAACTGCCCGTCGCAGGCCAGCTCCCACACCCGCTCGATCGGCATGGCGCAAATCTCGCTGACCTCGCCGTCCTGGTTGCTAGGCACGACGGCGCTGTCCAGCACGCACTCGCTGACCAGCACGTCCTCGACCTGATACCCTTCGGGCAGGCGCCTGTGCATGCGCAGTATCGTGCGCAGCGGCGTGCGGCGGGCCATGTCGGCGGGCTGCAGGCCCGCTTCTTCGTTGCTCTCGCGCAACAAGGAATCGTCGTGACTTTCGCCCGCGGCCGACAGGCCGCCGGCCAGGGTGTCCCACATGCCGGGGTCAGTGGACTTGCTTTGCGCGCGCCGCGCTATCCATAAATGCCCCTCGAGGGTCCAGGCATTGAAATGCACGGCCGTGGTCAACAGGCCCAAAGGACGCAGCGCGGCCCGTTCGATGACGCCCAGGCGGCGGCCCTCGCCGATGACGTCGAGCAGTTCGCCGCGCCAGCCGCGCAGGCAGCCCGCATCGCGCAGCACATGCGCCGCGTTTTCCAGAACTTTGTTCAGCGAAAGACGCAAGGCCGGATCGGCGCAGACATGCACAGCCTCGGGTTCGATGACGACGCCAGGCTGGCCGCCCAGGGCGCGCGTGGCCTTGGCCGTGATCCAGCCCGACACGCGCCCCGCCACGGTAAGGGGACGGGACCCCAAAGGCGGGAGATTCTGAGTGCGCTTTATAAGTTGTTGATAACGCTTGTCAATGGCGAGCATCAACGATGGAGCTAGGGCTGGCTTCATGGCGCAATTGTAGATTAAAAGCATGCGCACCCGCCTGACGTATACTAAAACACTTTAGCCGGCAGAATAGTTATTAACCCACTATAGCGGCATGTTCGCTATAATTCTGCCGTCTCGTAGTCATTAAATCGAGCAGGCAGTTTGAGGCGTTCGTTAGTTTACAGCCTGCCATCCAATCATATGTGCATTCCCCAAAGGCTTCTTGAACGATGCTTGATTCAAGTCAACATTTGGTGAAAGCACACCGTATTTCGAGGTCAGCATGAAGAAGTTGAGAGGGGTGCTGGGGACTGGCTCATTGCTCTTTGCAAGCGCCGCCGGTGCACAGTTAAAAGATATGCCTGGAGGCCCCAGGGTCAATCAGCTCAATCTCCACGAGGGGGTTACGCCGATTGCACATGACATCATGTGGCTGCACTGGATGATGCTCATTATCTGTACCATCATTTTCGTTGGTGTGTTCGGGGTAATGCTGTATTCCATCGTCATGCACCGCAAGTCGCGGCACCCGGTTCCGTCCAAGTTCCACGAGCACATGGGCATCGAAGTCGCCTGGACCATCATCCCCTTCATCATCGTCATCGCCATGGCCCTGCCGGCCACCCGCACCGTCGTGGCCATGAAAGACACCTCCAGTTCCGACCTGACCATCAAGGTCACCGGCTATCAATGGCAGTGGGGCTACGAGTACATCGACGGCCCCGCCAGCGGCGTCCACTTCCTTTCCACCTTGTCCACCCCGCGTGAACAGATCATGGGCAAAGCCCCGCGCGATCAGTTCTACCTGATGGAAGTCAACAAGGAACTGGTCGTTCCCGTCAACAAGAAAGTCCGCATCGTGCTGACCGCCGCCGACGTCATCCACGCCTGGTTCGTCCCCGAGCTGGGCGTCAAGCAAGACGCCATTCCCGGCTTCCTGCGCGACACCTGGTTCCGCGCCGAAAAAACCGGCACCTACCGCGGCCAATGCGCCGAGCTCTGCGGCAAAGACCACGCTTTCATGCCCATCGTCGTCAAGGTCGTTTCTCAGGCCGACTTCGAAAAATGGGCCGCCGAACAGAAAAAGGCGCTTGCCAGCGCCGCCGACGACCCCACGAAAACCTGGACCAAGCAAGACCTGATGGCCCGCGGCGAAAAGGTATTCGCCAGCAACTGCGTGGCCTGCCACCAGGCCAACGGCAAAGGGCTGCCCGGCACCTTCCCCGCCCTCGATGGCGACGCGAAGTTCGTGCTTGCCCCCATGAAGGGCCAAATCCTTACCGTGTTGAACGGCCATCCCGGCACTGCCATGGCCGCCTGGCGCGATCAGCTGAACGACGTCGAGATCGCCTCGGTCATCACCTATACCCGCAATGCCTGGAGCAATGCCGGCAAAGGTCCCGACCCTGTCGTCCAGCCATCCAACGTCACGGCCTTGCGCTAAGCCGGCCCATGCGCGCATAGAAAAATTCACAAGTTTTTGTCGGAGGGGCGCCGCAGGCGCCGCCCCGGTCAAGTAGGAAGGAGTCCATCATGAGCAGTATTACTGCCGATCACGTCCCTGCCAGCCAAGGACACGATGACCACGCCCACGCCATGCCGCACGGTTGGCGCCGCTGGCTGTTCGCCACCAATCACAAAGACATCGGGACGATGTACCTCATCTTCTCGCTGTTCATGCTGTTCGAAGGCGGCACGCTGGCCTTGCTGCTGCGCACCGAGCTCTTTGAGCCCGGCCTGCAGTTCTTCCAGCCTGAACTGTTCAACCAGTTCACCACCATGCACGGCCTCATCATGATCTTCGGGGCCATCATGCCGGCCTTCGTGGGCTTTGCCAACTGGATGGTTCCGCTGCAGATCGGCGCCTCCGACATGGCGTTCGCCCGCATGAACAACTTCAGCTTCTGGCTGCTGCCCGTCGGCGCCATCCTGTTCACGGCATCGTTCTTCGTGCCCGGCGGCGCCAACGCTGCGGGCTGGACCATGTACGCGCCGCTGTCCCTGCAAATGGGCATCGGCATGGACTTCGCCATCTTCGGCGTGCACGTCCTGGGCGCTTCGTCCATCATGGGCGCGATCAACATCATCGTCACCATCCTGAACATGCGCGCTCCCGGCCTGACCATGATGAAGATGTCGCTGTTCTGCTGGTGCTGGCTCATTACCGCCTACCTGCTCATCGCGGTCATGCCCGTTCTGGCCGCGGCCGTCACCATGCTGCTGACCGACCGCCACTTCGGCACCACGTTCTTCAATGCGGCCGGCGGCGGCGACCCCGTCCTGTTCCAGCACGTGTTCTGGTTCTTCGGGCACCCCGAGGTCTACATCATGATTCTGCCGGCGTTCGGCATTGTCTCGGCCATCGTTCCCGCCTTCGCCCGCAAGCGCCTGTTCGGCTATTCGTCCATGGTTTACGCCGTGGCCGCCATCGCCATCCTGTCCTTCCTGGTCTGGGCCCACCACATGTTCTCCACCGGCATGCCCGTCACCGGCCAGTTGTACTTCATGTACGCCACCATGCTCATCTCCATTCCCACGGGCGTGAAGATCTTCAACTGGGTGGCCACCATGTGGCGCGGTTCGCTCACGTTCGAAACCCCCATGCTGTTCGCCATCGGGTTCATCTTCGTGTTCACCATCGGCGGCTTCACCGGCCTGATCGTGGCCGTCGCCCCCATCGACATCGCGGTGCACGACACCTACTACGTGGTGGCGCACTTCCACTACGTGCTGGTGGCCGGCTCGCTGTTCGCGCTGTTCGGCGGTGCCTACTACTGGCTGCCCAAATGGACGGGCCGCATGTACGACGAGCGCCTGGGCAAATGGCACTTCTGGTCGACCATGATCTCGTTCAACGTCACCTTCTTCCCCATGCACTTCCTGGGCCTGGCCGGCATGCCTCGACGCTATGCCGACTACGCGGCGCAATTCACCGACTTCCACCAGGTGGCCACCATCGGCGCCTTCTGGTTCGGCCTGTCGCAACTGCTGTTCGTCTATGTCGTGCTGAAGGCCTACTCGGGCCGCGGCGAGATCGCCCCCGCCAAACCCTGGGAAGGCGCTGAAGGCCTGGAATGGACGGTGCCCTCCCCGGCTCCGTTCCACACCTTCGTGACGCCGCCCACAGTAAAGTAAACTAAGCCCATGACACCCGAGCAACGCCGCCGCAACCGCAACACCGGACTCATCCTGGCCGCAATCGTCATTGCGATCCTGGCTTGGTCTTTCGTGCGCGGCAGCGCCATTCTTACCAGCTAGGCAGGTTTCCATGAGCGACGACATCCGTCAACTTGCGCAGCGCAAGCTCAATTTCTTCCAGACACTCAAGGCAGTGGCGTGGGGGTTTCTGGGCGTGCGCAAGGGCAAGGATTATCAGCAGGACATCTCCAGCCTGAATCCCGTGCATCTCATCATCGCCGCGCTCATCGCCACCCTGGTTTTCGTGCTGGCCCTCATCATGGTTGCCCGCTGGTTCATCGGCCACGCGGTCTAACGGCTTACTCTTTCAGTATCGTATAGTCAGTTCAATAATTCGTTTCAGGAGATCAACATGAGTGCAAGTCACTCGGTTCACGGCAGCGAGGCACCCTACTACTACGTGCCAGCCGATTCGGCGCACCCGGTTCGCGCCAGCTTCGCCATGCTTTTGATGGGCATCGGCGCCGCATTGTGGATCAACGAGCATTACCTTGGCCACTGGATTTTCCTGGTCGGCATCCTGGCCCTCATCGTGGTGCTGTTCGGCTGGTTCGGCGACGCCATCCGCGAATCGGAAGGCGGCATGAACAGCCGCCGGGTCGATCACTCGTACCGCTGGAGCATGGCCTGGTTCATCTTCTCGGAAGTCATGTTCTTTGCCGCGTTCTTCGGCTCGCTGTGGTACACCCGCGAAGTCACGACGCCCTGGCTAAGCAACCTGGATCACCGCACGCTGCTGTGGCCCAACTTCTCGGGCACCTGGCCAAATCTCGGACCCGCAGGCACCATCGCCCCGTTCGAGTCGGTCGGCCCGTTCTGGCTGCCCACCATCAATACCGCGCTGCTGCTTTCCTCGGGCCTGACCCTTACCATCGCCCACCATGCGCTGCGCGCCAACCATCGCGCCAAAACCATCTTCTGGCTGGCGCTTACGGTGATCCTGGGCTTCTGTTTCGTGGGTTGCCAGGCCTACGAATACCACCACGCCTACACCGAACTGCACCTGCGCTTCAATTCGGGCGCATTCGGTTCGCTGTTCTACATGCTCACGGGCTTCCACGGCTTCCACGTCATTCTGGGCGCCACCATGCTTACCGTCATCCTGGTGCGCCTTATCAAGGGGCACTTCACCGCCGACCACCACTTCGGCTTCGAGGGTGCGGCCTGGTACTGGCACTTTGTCGACGTGGTGTGGCTGGGTTTATACTTGTTCGTCTATTGGTTTTAAGCTTTTCACCACGGCCGGTTCGGGCATTGCGCCGGAATCGGTTCAGGCAACGACTAAAAAGGCTGGCCTTGCCGGCCTTTTTTTCTGGCCGCCGTCCGCCGCCCTAAGGCTGCTGAACCAGGCCCGTGCTTTGAATCCAGCCCATGTAGTGGGCGAACAAGACAAACAGGAACAGGGCAATCGACAGCCCTACCCGCCAGGTCAGCGCATTGACCGTCCGGTTGCTTTTGCCCTGGTCGCGCATCAGGTACACAAGGGCCGACGCCAGGCTGCCCAGTATGCCCAGAAACGCCAGGATAACGATGATACGCATTAACACTCTCCGGTAAAACCCGAATTATTGCAGACATGGCCAAATCGCACTCGACGCTTCGAACCCTGGTTTCGCTTATATTGCTTGCCATCGTGGCGGCGGTATGCACCGCGCTGGGAAACTGGCAATTGCGCCGGGGCGCCCAACGCGACGCCATCATGCAGGCCATCGAAGCCGGACGCAAGGCCGCGCCGCTGCAGCTCGACACCCGCACCGCAGCCGGCGACCTGGTTCAATGGCGCCCTGCCGCCGCTCATGGCGTCTGGCTGCACGACTTCACCGTACTCCTGGACAACCGCAATTACAAGGGCCGCCCGGGCTACTGGGTAGCCACCCCCCTGCTTATCGACGCCCCCAGCCGCACGGCCGTGCTGGTGCTGCGCGGCTGGCTGCCCCGCCCCATACTTCCGGGGACCAGCCTGCCCGCCTTGCCTCGCCCCGGGGGCGAGCAGGATGTGCGGGGCCAGCTTGTCAGTCACGTGCCCCGCATGTTCGAGCTTTGGTCGTTCAGCGGCAAGAGCGCCAGCGCGCTGCCCGCCAAGCTGCCGGGCCCCGATGGCGCGCCTCCCAAGGTGCAGAACCTGGCCCTCCAGGACTTGAGCCGCATAACCAGCTTAAAATTGCTGCCGGCGGTTCTAGAGCAAACGGCGGGCAGCGGCCAGGCAACAGCCGGCGCCGCGCCTTTTGTGCAAGAATGGCCTTTGCCCTCCACGGATTCGGCCCAGAACCGCGGCTACGCGCTGCAATGGTTCAGCTTTGCCGGCATTGCCGCCATTGCCTGGCTGGTCGTCGCCTGGCGCGCATTGCGCCGGCGCCGGCAGCCCGTATGAAGCCTCCATCCAGCCCCTCACGCCGAAACCAACCCGAGAACCCCAAGGACAGCCCGCAGTGAACACCCCAACCGCCGCCCCATCCAAACCCCGCTCCATTTCGCCCCTGATCTGGATATTGGCGATTTGCCTGGCTCCCGTAATTCTGGCCCTGCTGGCCTATTACGTGCCGGCCCTGGGCCTGCGGCCCAACGGCACCAACAACTACGGCCATCTGATCAACCCCCAGCGCAGCCTTCCGGCCGCCGACGCCCTGGGCCTGAAGACGCTGGACGGCAAGCCTTTCGATCTGCGCAGCCTGGACGGAAAATGGATACTGCTCAGCGCCGACCAGTCCGCCTGCCCCAAGGAGTGCGTTACCAAGCTGTTCGTCCTGCGCAATTCGCACGCCAGCCAGGGCAAGGACGTAGAGCGCCTGACCCGCGTCTGGCTGGTGACCGACGACGGCCCTATTGCCGATGAAATCCGCAACGCCTACAAGGGCACCATCATCCTGCGCGGCGACCCGGCCAAACTTGCCGCCTACTTCGCCCCGAAGGCAACGGCCCAGGATGCCGGCGCCGAACTGGCCAAGCCCATGTGGATCATCGACCCGCTGGGCAACCTGATGATGCAATACCCCCCCGATGCCGACCCCATCTCGGTGCGCGACGACATTCGCAAGCTGCTCAAGAACTCGCACATAGGCTAGGGCCTGTTCGTGCATTCAAATTCGGATTAATAAGCATTAACAGGCCCTGGGCCCGCTCGATCATGGTTGACCGCATCAAAACCCGCTATCGCAAGCTCGTATTCTTCACCTGGTTTCTTACGCTGGATCTCATCATGTTCGGCGCATTCGTGCGCCTGACCGACTCCGGGCTGGGCTGCCCGGACTGGCCCGGCTGCTATGGCAAGGCCAGCCCATTGGGCGCCGTGAACCATATCGAGCAGGCCCTGCAGGCCATGCCCTACGGCGCCGTCAGCTTCTCCAAGGCCTGGATCGAGATGATCCACCGCTACGCCGGCACGCTGCTGGGAATGCTGATCATCGCCATCGTGTACATGGCATGGCGCTATCGCGGCATACTGCGCAACACGCCCCGGCTCGCCACCTTTACCCTGCTGGCGGTCTGCGTACAGGGCGCTTTCGGGGCCTGGACCGTGACGCACCGGCTGATGCCCATCATCGTCACCACCCACCTGCTGTGCGGCATCGGCCTGCTCGCGCTGATGACCTGGCTTGCCGCCCGCGAAAAAGAACACCCCCCCATCACCCCCGCCGCGCGCTCCATGCTGCCCTGGGCCGCGGCCGGCCTGGTGCTGCTGTTCGTGCAGATTGCGCTGGGCGGATGGGTCAGCACCAATTACGCGGCGCTGGCCTGCCTGGACTTTCCCACCTGCCACGGCGAATGGCTGCCCCCCATGGACTTCCACAGCGGGTATTCGCTGATTCGCGGGCTGGGCCTGCTGCCCTCGGGCGAGGCGATTTCCCAATACGCCCTGACCGCCATACACTGGACACACCGGAATTTCGCCTTTATCGTATTCATCTACATGGGTGTACTGGGCTTCAAGCTGCGCGCCGAGCCCGGCCTGAAAGCCCCGGCAACCTTGCTCCTGGCGCTGTTGCTGGCCCAGTTGTTCACGGGTCTGACCACCATATTCTTCCAGTGGCCCCTGCTTATCGCCGTGCTGCACAACGGCGGGGCGGCCGGCCTGGTTTTGATCACCGTCACGCTATTGGTTCGCATTGCGCGCTCCAATAGTTCTAAAATAGCCGCATGACTACCGCCTCCGTCCCTCAATCCAGTCTTCTGCGCCAGTATCTGGTGCTGACCAAGCCTCGCGTCACGCAACTGGCCGTATTCTGCGCCGTCATCGGCATGTTCCTGGCCGCGCCGGGGCTGCCCAATATGCGATTGGTAGTGGCCGGCACCCTGGGCATCTGGCTGCTGGCGGCGGCGGCTTTCGCCATCAACTGCCTCATCGAGCAGGAAATCGACGCCAAAATGCTGCGCACGGCCCGGCGGGCCACGGCGCGCGGCACCATTTCCAACATCCAGGTGCTGCTGTTCTCGGGCGTGCTGGGCGGCCTGGGCATGCTGGTGCTGTACAACTGGGTCAATCCGCTGACCATGTGGCTCACGTTCGCCACCTTCATCGGCTATGCCGTCATCTACACCATCATCCTCAAGCCCCTTACCCCGCAGAACATCGTCATCGGCGGCCTTTCGGGCGCCATGCCCCCGGCCCTGGGCTGGGCGGCCATTGCCAACGCCGTCCCGGCCGAAGCCTGGGTGCTTGTGCTCATTATCTTTATCTGGACGCCGCCGCACTTCTGGGCCCTGGCGCTGTATCGCAACCACGATTACGAAAAATCCGGCCTGCCCATGCTGCCCGTCACGCACGGCAAGAAGTTCACGCTGCTGTTCGTGCTGCTGTACAGCCTGGTGCTGTTCGCGGCCACGCTATTGCCCTTCATGGTGCGCATGAGCGGCTTTCCCTACCTGGCGGCGGCCGTCGTGCTAAGCGGGCTGTTCGTGTGGTATTCGTGGCGCTTGTATCAAGACTACAGCGACGAGCTGGCCCGCAAGCTGTTCCATTACTCCATCCTGTATCTGTCGCTGCTGTTCGGGGCCTTGCTGGTGGATCACTGGATAACGCTTATTTAATTTTCTTGCCGACTATTGGAAAAACCCCGAATGCTTCCGTTCGAACCTAAGCGACGCGTGCTGCTGGGCGCGGCGATGGCCGCCGCCACCCTGGCCTTGGCGGGCTGCAACGACAAGCCCAAAAAGCTGGCTATCCAAGGCAGCGACATTACCGGCACCCATCTGGGCAGCGACTTGGCCATGGTGGACGCCAGCGGCCAGGTGCGCACCCTGGCCGACTACAAGAACAAGATCGCCGTCATTTTCTTCGGCTACACCCACTGCCCCGACGTCTGCCCCACAGCCATGGCACAGTTGGCCCAGGCCATGAGCCTGCTGAAAAAAGACGCCGACCAGGTCCAGGTCATCATGATCACAGTCGACCCGCAGCGCGATACGCCCGAAGTCATGCAGCGCTACGCCAGCGCCTTCAACCCCGGCTTCATCGGCCTTAGCGGCTCGCCCGAGCAACTGGCCAAAACGGCCAAATCGTTCCGGGCCTACTACGCCAAGTCGCCGGGCCCCACGCCGCAGGACTACGGCATGGATCACAGCTCGTCGTTCTACATCATGGACAAAAGCGGCGAGGCCCGCATACTGCTGCCGGGCAATGCGCAGGCCGGCGTCATCGCCCACGACATCCAGCAACTGCTTTAATTCGGGCTCGACAGGTCGGGCAACGGCTCGTGCTGGCGCTCACCCGACTGGAACTGCTTCCAGACTTCCAGCGCGCGCATGCGCTGCTTGGCGACCGCTTCGATTTTTTCCCGCAATTGCGGGTCGCGTTCCAGCAACTGGTTGAAATCGCGTTCCTGCAGCATGAGCAGTTGGCTATACCCCAGCGATGTGACACGGGCCTCGAATTCCATGCCCTTGATCAAGGCGACTTCGCCGAAGAACTCGCCGCTGCCAAGCTCGATGGTGGTTTGGTCTGGCAGGACGATGACTACCGCCCCCGAGGCCACGAAGTACATGGCCCGCGTCCGCCCCGCTTGCATGCTGACCTCTTGCCCCGGCACCACCAGCCTGGGCTTGAGCAGCTTGCCGATGGCATGCAGGGTGTCGGGCGACATGCCCTCGAACAAGGGCACGCGCTTGATGAGGTCGTCGGCGCTCATGGCGATGTCGATGGCCGGCCGCTGTTCGACGTAGACCCAGCGCTGGTCTATTTGCTTGAGCAGGTCGGCGTACACCTCGCCGCTGATCAGGAACTGCGACAGCATGTCGCGATAGCGCATGCGCTCCATGGAGCGGGCCATGCGCCCCAGATACGATTCCTGCAGCCACAGGGCGAACGAAGGATACTGGAGGTTCAGCGTCTGCAGCGCGCTGTCCAGGCGCTTGAGCCTGCGCTGATGCGCCTGCACGATGATGTCGGTGGCTTCGTTGCCCAGCATGGGGGGCAGCTCTTTGCGGGCGAACGCCAGCAAATGCTGGGCTTCGGAGCGTTTAGTCCGAAGGCTCATGAAACGCTTGGCGATTTCGTTGGCCAGCCAGCTTTGGAAGCCGAAGGCGTAATTCAGGCGCAAGGCCAGCCTGAACGCCATGGAATAGCGCATGTCGGCCTCGATGGCCGCCTCGAAGCCGGCCAGCCCCCCGGCGCGCACGGCATCGCTCATGCGCTCGGCGCGCGCCAGCACGTTCTCGGCAATGCGCCAATCCACGATCTGGGCCTTGAGCATTTCGAAGAACATTTCCTCTTCGCGCGACGCCACGATGGCCAGGCCCACCGCCACCTTTTCGTCCTGCGTCAACTGCCGCACCTGGCCATCGTTGGCGCTGGCCAGGGTAGTGTTGAAGACCGAACGGATGCGGGTCTGGGCCTCGGCGCCGATATGCTCATTCTGGGCGATTTCGTCGGTTTTTTCCTGTAGATCTTCGAGAGCGACGATGAGCGCCTGGTTGCGGATGGTGCGCTCGATGGGGGAAAGCTGGTTCAGGCGCAGCTTGCGAATAAGCGGACGCAGCGACACGCCGTTGATGAAAAGCGTCAGCAGGACGAAGCTGGTCGTCGCCACCGCAATGAACTGGCGGGCTTCGTAGGGCACGTGCTGCTGCTCGGTGACCGCCAGCGCCAGAGCCAGCGACACCGCGCCCCGCAAGCCGCCCCACCACATGGCCGCCCGATAGGAGCGGCTGACCTTGGTGCTGAGCCCCATCCGTCCCAGCAGCGGCAGCACGCCGAAGACCATGACGGCGCGCGCGGCCAGCGTGACCACGAACAGCAGCGCCACCAGCAGGATTTCCACCCAGGTCACGTCGGTCATCATGCGCGGGATCAACATGGCGGCAAACAGGAAGATCAGCGAATTGGCCCAGAACCCGAACTGCGACCACGAATGCTCGAGCTGCTCGAACGTGGTGGGCGACATGCGCGTGCGGCCGGACGACCCGACGACCAGGCCGGCAATGACGGTGGCAACCACGCCCGATGCTCCGAAATAATGCTCGGTGATGAAGAAAGTCAGATAGGCCACCGCCACGGTCAGGGTGACCTCGGACATGGGCCAGCCCCGCAGCAGGATGAACAACCAGCACGCCAGGCGTCCGATCAGGAATCCCGCCAGGCCGCCGAACAGGAAGCTGTACAGGAAGCTGGAAAAAATGGACTGCACCGAAACGTCGGTACTGCCGCTGTACAGCATGGTAAGCAGCACCGAATACAGGGAAATGGATGCCGCGTCGTTGAACAGCGATTCGCCTTCGACCAGGGTGGTCAGGCGCTTGGGCGCCCCCACCTCGCGGAACATGCCGACCACCGCGGCCGGATCGGTGGTGGCCACGATGGCGCCCAGCATCAGGCACACCACCAGGCCGTAGTCGGACGCCGCGCTAAGCGAGAACCCCACGGCCACGGTGCACACCACCACGGCCACGATGGCCATCATGAGAATGGGACCGATGTCGTCGAGCAAACGCCGCACATTGGTGGCCAGCGAGGTTTCGAACAAGAGTATGGGCAGGAAAACGTAGATGATGGTCTCCGAGGAAACCTCGAAGTGCTGCAGCACGTTGAAAATGCCCGACAGCACTCTGGGCATCCAGTCGTGCACATGGATGATCACGCCCAGGACGATGCCGACGATGGCCAGCAGCACCGAGTACGGCAGGCTCAGGCGGCCGGCCAGGGCCGGCATGAAACACACCAGCGCCAGAAGCACCGCCACCCCGAAAACCAGAAACCCCACATCCATCGTCAACGACACCCTCGAAATGGTATGAACACGTTTTGCCGCGGCAGGAGAGGCGGAACGCCCGCCATCGCGAAGCACGAGGCCGATTCGGCATGGATGCCCGAACCGGCCTGGCCGCCTGCCGGGAGCGTGGCGGCGAACGGCTTCCTCCGCCCGTGCTGCCGGCGCCCGTTCGCGTAGGATACGCTTTTTTTCTTTCCGGATTCAGATAATAGACAGGAGAAACGTGGCGCCGCTACAGCCGAATGTGTAGCGCAAGGTGCGCGACGCATAAAAGGTGCCCCCTCGCTGCGCCGCGCGAGCGGCTTGCTGCCCCCGAGGGGGCTTTTTACCTTGGGGCGACCCGCACGGCGCAAAGCGGCGGCGCATAAAAAATGGGACACCGTGCTGGTGTCCCATAAACATCCGCTTCAAAAGGGAGGGGATTGAGGAGAAGCAGAAGCGGACGAATGAACAACAGATACGAGCCAGAAGCAGGTACCAGTCATATTGCTCATGATGATTAGTGTCGCCGCCGGACAATAAGTTCGGCAATTTTTACGGGAATTTGTATTTAGTTGTAAAGCACAAAACCGGCCGCGAGCCGCCCCTGGGGCGGCGATCAGGCCGCGGCCAGGGATTGGCGCATTTTCTTGAGCGCGGCCGCTTCGATCTGGCGGACGCGTTCGGCCGAAACGCCGAATTCGGCGGCCAGTTCGTGCAGCGTGGCGCCGCCCTCGTCCTGCAGCCAGCGCGCTTCGATGATGCGGCGCGAGCGCGGATCCAGGACCTGCAGGGCATCGGCCAGGCCGGCACCCTGCTGATCGTCGTGGAACCGGCGCTCGAGCACCTGGGTGGGCTCTTGCGCGTCGTCGGACAGGTAGGCGATGGGCGCAAATGCGTCTTCGTCGTCGTGCGGGCTTTCCAGGGCCATTTCGTGGCCGGACATGCGCACTTCCATTTCGCTGACGTCTTCAGGCCGAACATTGAGCTCGGCGGCGATTTCCTGGATCTGCTCGGGATTGAGCGCGGAACCGTCGGGGCGCATGCGGCGCAGATTGAAGAACAGCTTGCGCTGCGCCTTGGTGGTGGCTACCTTGACCATGCGCCAGTTGCGCACCACGTATTCGTGGATTTCGGCCTTGATCCAGTGCACGGCAAACGAGACGAGGCGCACGCCGCGATCGGGGTCGAAGCGCTTGACGGCCTTCATGAGGCCCACATTGCCTTCCTGGATGAGGTCGGCATGCGGCAGGCCATAGCCCAGGTATTGACGGGCGATGGAAACCACCAGCCGCAGGTGCGAAAGAATAAGCTGGCGCGCCGCGTCGAGGTCGGTGTCGTCGCGCACTTTTTTGCCCAGCTCGATTTCTTGCTGGTGCGTGAGAACGGGCAGGCGATGGACGGCGCTTATGTAGGCTTCGATGGTGCCAAGCGCGCCAGGGTTTGCAATGGCCGCTGTCAAGGCCGTATTGGACAAGGCCAGGGAATGCGAACTGGATGTCATCGTTTTGGGCGATCCTTAGAAAGAAAAACCACGTTATCAGATATTAGCACTCTGTTGCCGAGAGTGCTAATTTTATGACTGCCCCATAGGGAAAAAGTTCTGAAAACAGCCCGGATTTCAATTATTTAAATTGTTTCTCCGGAAAGGTCCGCGCGAGGCTCTAGCTGATAATAATTCCCATTTCATGTAGAATTAAGCGGTTTTTTGCCACGGCCAACCCAACCGGCTCTTTACACCCGCGCACCAGCACCGCCCCTACCTTATTTTGCAACCCCGTATGAAGCCCTCGCCTTCAGTTCGCCGCCGTACTTATTGGCTTAAAACCCTGCATCAATGGCACTGGATGAGCTCCGCCTTGAGTCTGATCGGGCTGATCCTGTTCGCGGCCACCGGCCTTACCCTGAACAACGCTGCCCTGTTCGAAAGCGCGCCTTCGGTCATCACCCGCCACGCCACCATGCCCCAGAACCTGCTGCAGGAACTGCCGCCGCCGGCCTCGGCCAAAAAGGGCAAGCTGCCCGCCACTGCCGAAACCTGGCTCGACCAGCAACTGGGCATCCGCATACATGGCCGGCCGGCCGAGTTCTCGGCCGACGAAGTCTACGTATCGCTGCCCGAGCCCGGCGGCGACGCCTGGCTTTCCATCGACCGGGCCAGCGGCGAAGTCGAATACGAGCACAGCAGCCGCGGCTGGATCGCCTACCTGAACGATCTGCACAAGGGCCGGGACACCGGCGTGGTCTGGAGCTGGTTCATCGATATTTTCGCGGTGGCCTGCCTGATTTTCGGACTGACCGGCCTGCTGCTGCTGAAGTTGCATTCCAAGAACCGGATCTCGACCTGGCCCATGGTGGGCCTGGGCCTGGTCTTTCCCGCCGTCCTGCTGAT
Organism: Eoetvoesiella sp.; assembly: GCF_035555955.1. Classification (NCBI taxonomy): domain Bacteria; kingdom Pseudomonadati; phylum Pseudomonadota; class Betaproteobacteria; order Burkholderiales; family Alcaligenaceae; genus Eoetvoesiella; species Eoetvoesiella sp. The sequence goes on from NZ_DATMGA010000021.1 coordinate 77,414, forward strand.
ACTTTTTAGCCACTAACCATGAAACACCTGCTCAAGACCACTCTCGCATGCGCCCTGGCCGGCATTTCCGGCGCCGGCGCCCAGGCCGCGGAAATGACCATCCAGGTCACCATTCCGCGCATCGACGCCACCGAATACCATCGCCCCTACCTGGCGGTCTGGCTGGAAAGCGCCGACAAGAAAACCGTGCGCGACATCGCCGTCTGGTACGAACAAAAGAACACCAAGAACGAAGAAGGCAAGAAGTACCTCAAGGACCTGCGCCAATGGTGGCGGGTCAGCGGGCGCAGCCAGGGTGCGCCGGCCGACGGGGTAAGCGGCGCCACCCGCGCGGCGGGGGTTCAAACCATACGCGTCGACAGCAAGCAGTTGGCCGGGCTGCCCGCCGGCAACTACGAACTGTCGATCGAGGCGGCGCGCGAAAAAGGCGGACGCGAACTGCTGCGCCTGCCCCTGGCCTGGCCACCCGCCAAGGCCGATACGCAAACCGTCCAGGGCCAGCACGAACTGGGCGCCGTCGAGATCAAGGTAGCTCCGTAGGCAGCCCGCAACCCTGGCGCCGCCAGGATCGGGCCGTAACCATTCCATTCTGGCTCTTCCGGGAGCCGCCGCTCAACACCCGGCCACGGGCAAGCCCGTCGCCTTCCATGTTTTTTTGGAGATCCGCGTCATGAAACGTTTCGCCACCCCACTACTGGCCCTGGCCTTTCTTTTGCCCGCCGCCACGCAAGCCCACGATATCTGGATCGTTCCCTCCGCCACCGTCTTGTCGGGCGACGAAGGCTGGGTCACCGTGGACGCGGCCGTCGGCAACGACAAGTTCTACTTCAACCACCGGCCCATGAACCTGAGCGCCCTGCAGATCACCGGCCCCGACGGCAAGCAGGTCGAAGCGGAAAACAAATTCAGCGGCGAACTGCGCAGCGGCTTCGACGTCCACCTGACCACGGACGGCACCTACCGCATCGCCATCGCCAGCGACGGCGCCACGGCACGCTGGAAGGAAGACGGAAAGATGAAGCGCTGGTTCGGCCCGGCCGCCGACCTCGCCAAGAAGGTGCCGGCCAAGGCCGAGGGGCTCGAAGTGCAGGAACGCGTGAGCCGCGTCGAGACCTTCGTCACCAAGGGCAAGCCCACCGCCATCGGCAAGATCGACAAAGGCATCAGCCTGATTCCCGTCACCCACCCCAACGATCTGTTCTCCGGCGAACACGCCAAGTTCATCGCCACCATCGATGGCAAGCCCGCCGCCCAGATTCCCGTCGAGATCGTGCCAGGCGGCAGCCGCTACCGCGACACGCTGAACACCATCAAGCTCACTACCAACGACAAGGGCGAGTTCGAAGTGAAATGGCCGCAGCCCGGCCAATACTGGCTGCATATCTCCAGCCAGGACCAAAAGACATCGGTGCCCCAGGCCAGCAAGCGCTCCCTGCTGTATTCGGCCACGCTGGAAGTCCTGCCGCAATAAGCCATCGAGGCGCGCGGCGGCCACACCCCTGAAGGCGGCGGAAACATGAACCGGCCAGACGACACCGCAGACCGGGCGGTTTCCTCCACTCCAGATCTCCGGCCCCGTCTCCATGGCCGCGCCGGCGTCTACGCGCAATTGCGGGGCGAGAGCATGGGCACGACCTGGACGGTCCAGTACGCTATCCCGCGCGAAGCGGCGCACGAAAACGGCGCCCCCGGCGCCGGTGGGCCAGACGCCGACGAGGGGCCGGGCGGCAGGCCTGCCGAAAATCATGGCCTGCCGCTGCAGCAGGCCATCCAGGCCGCGCTGGATCGCGTCGTCGATCAAATGAGCACCTGGGAACCGGACAGCGTGATCAGCATGTTGAACCGGGCCGAGCCGGGCTGGTATCAAATACCGGCGGAATTCTTCCACGTCTTGCAGCGCGCCCTGCAGATCGCCGAACAATCGGACGGCGCCTACGACCCAACCATGGGGCGGCTGACCGATCTATGGGGTTTCGGACCGAAAGGCCCTGTGCAGGAACCTCCCGCGCAAGCGGAAGTCGTCGCCGCGCTATCCTCGGCCGGCTGGCGCCGCACCGCCCTGAACGAGCCGCTGCGAGGCGTCTGGCAGCCCGGCGGCCTGCAATTCGACCTGTCGTCCATTGCCAAGGGCTACGGCGCGGATGAAATCGCCCGCGTGCTGGACGAGCACGGCACCGAGCACTACCTGGTGGAGCTGGGCGGCGAACTGAAAGCCAGGGGCCGGAATCCACAAGGCGCGCAATGGGCCCTGGATATCGAGACGCCCGGCCACGCCTCGTCGAGCTTCCCCCTGACCCTCACGGATTGCGCCATCGCCACGTCGGGCGACTACCGCCGCTGCTTCCACCACCATGGGCGGCGCTATGCGCACACGCTGGATCCACGCACCGGCCATCCCTTGCGGCAGGCCCTGGAATCGGTCAGCGTCTTGCACGCGCAATGCATGGTGGCCGACGGCCTGGCCACCGCCCTGCTGTGCCTGGACCTGGAAAAAGGACTGGCGCACGCGCGCCGGCACAAGATACCGGCCCTGTTCATGAGCCGCAGCGGCCAGGAGCTGGCCCTGGACTGGACCGACGAATTCTGGATACTGGGCGGGCGCTAGCTCCGGCAACCAGCCGCTACATCCGTTTCATCAAAAGCAAGGCCGTGTCGAATCAAGACGCGCCGTGAACGAAACCCGCAGCCCCCGTCATGCCATCAATGCGCAATGATGGCGCGCAGCATGTCGACCAGGCGATCGGCATGATCGGGGTCGAGCTTTTCCAGGATGCGGTGCTGATGCTGCAGGGCGCTGTCGCACAGGCCGCGAATGAGCTTGGTGCCCTTGGGCGTGATGGTGACCAGGGTCTGCCGCCGGTCGGAACGCACGGTTTGCAGGGTAACCAGGCCTTCGGCCTCGAGGCGGGGCAGCACCTTGCTTAATGTTGGCTGCTTGGTGATGGCCAGCTCGGCCAGCGCGCCCACGGTTTCCCCTTCGCCTTCGATGAGGCTGCCCAAGACCCGCCACTCGGTGACTGTAAGCCCCGCATTGCGGACTTCGATGTGGAATTCGGCGGAAATGCGGTGGCTGGCCAAGGCCAGCACGGAAGCCAGATAGCGGTGTACGAAACGGGGTTGCTCTACTTTTTGCATTGCTCTACCTGAGACCCGACCGTCAACTCGCAAGCATTGCAGACGACCAAAATATACTGCACTGCAATATGCCGGTGCGGACACGCCACAGTGAAGAAAAAATCGTATTCCAATTGCGCGTATGCGTCAATGCGGGACAAGCCGTGGGCAGGCCGGGAAGAGGCCCGCGCGACGGCTTTTCCCGAGCCTTCCTAATGGTTTGCCCTGATAGGCAATCGACCGGCATATCAGTTAAATTTTCAAAGTATATGAATTTTCATGTTTCTCATTGACAAGGGAATGCTTCACTCCTAAAGTATTTGAGACACACACCAGAATCAGTCCAGAGCGCGCATCGCCGCACGTTCGGATCGGGTCGAATCACGGCGAGAATCAAGCAGCCCGGCAGGAGTCCAACATGGCAGAGCGTTCATTCAAGAAAGAAGTCCAGCAACTACGTATCGGGGCGGGCGAAGAGTTCCGCGGAGAAGGCATATTGGCCGTCACCAAGGCCCTGCTGCAGTCAGGTGTCAGCTACGTGGGCGGCTACCAGGGCTCACCCATTTCCAACCTCATGGACGTGCTGGCCGACGCCCAGGACATTCTCGAAGAACTCGGCGTGCACTTCGAAACCAGCGCCTCCGAGGCCACGGCCGCCGCCATGCTGGCGGCTTCCGTCATGTATCCCATACGCGGCGCGGTCACCTGGAAATCCACCGTGGGCACCAACGTGGCATCCGACGCCCTGGCCAACCTGTCGTCGGGCGGCGTCACCGGCGGCGCCCTGGTCGTCGTGGGCGAAGACTACGGCGAAGGCTCCTCCATCATGCAAGAGCGCACCCACGCGTTCGCCATGAAATCCCAGCTCTGGCTGCTGGACCCGCGCCCCAATCTCGAAAGCATGGTCAAGGCCGTCGAAGACGGCTTCCAGCTTTCCGAAGCCAGCAACACGCCAGTCATCCTGCAATTGCGCATCCGCAGCTGCCACGTGCACGGCCGCTTCACGGCAAAGGCCAACCAGCGCCCGCAATACACGCTGGCCGAAGCCATGGCCAACCCGGTGCGCGACGTCAACCGCATCGTGCTGCCGCCGGCTTCCTTCCTGCACGAGCGCGAGAAAGTCCAGAACCGCTGGCCGGCCGCCGTCAACTTCATCAAGGAAAACCAGCTCAACGAGTTCTTCGACGGCGATCTGGAAGACCTGGGCCTCATCCTGCAGGGCGGGCTGTACAACGGCGTCATCCGGGCGCTGCAGCTTCTGGGCCTGGCCGACCACTTCGGCAACAGCCGCATCCCCTTGTACGTGATGAACGTCACCTACCCGGTGGTCGACGACGAGGTCATCGACTTCTGTAAAAACAAGAAAGCCGTACTGCTTCTTGAAGAAGGCCAGCCCAACTTCATCGAGCAGAACATGAACACCATCCTGCGCCACGCGGGAATCAACACCATCTTGTCGGGCAAAGACCTTCTGCCCCTGGCCGGCGACTACACCACCGCGGTGGTGCGCGACAGCCTGCAAAAATTCCTGGAGGCGCATCAGCCCGACGTCCTGCCTTCGCTCGAACCGGCCGGCTACGCTTTGCCCAAGACCCCCAAGGTCCGGCCCGCCGAAGCCCCTGCCACCCCGGCCAAGCCCATCGAAATCAACGAGATTTCCCGCCCTGCGCCCTCCGCCCAGGCAGCGCCCGCCCATGCGCACGTCGCCCAGGCCCTGATCGCCGAGGCGCTGGTCGAAGAACAGGAAGCGGAACTGCTGGTGGCCGAACCCACAGCCGAACAGGCGGCCGTCAACGGCGGGCAGCTCAGCGCCGCGCCGGCCTCGGGCAACGGCGCCCTGGCCTTGCAGGAACAGGTAAAAAGCCTGTCCACCGTGGTGCCGCCACGTCCGCCCGGATTCTGTACGGGCTGCCCCGAACGGCCCATTTTCGCGGCCATGACCCTGGCGCAGGAAACCCTGGGCCAGCACCATATTTCCTGCGACATCGGCTGCCATCTGTTTTCCATCCTGCCGCCGTTCAACCTGGGCGCCACCACCATGGGCTACGGCCTGGGCGCGGCCAGCGCGGCCGCCTTCAACGTGCCCTCCTCCAAGCGCTCCATCTCGTTCATGGGCGACGGCGGCTTCTGGCACAACGGCCTGGCATCGGGCATAGGCAACGCCGTCTTCAATAAATACGACGGCGTCATCATCATCGTCGACAACTACTATTCCGCCGCCACCGGCGGCCAGGACATCCTGTCCTCGCGCGCCTTCAACAAGCGCCGCGCCACCAACAACCCCATCGAGGAGGCCGTCAAGGGCGTGGGCGCGAAATGGGTGCGCACGCTCGACCGCACCTACGACGTCACGAAAATGCGGGCCACCATCGAAGACGCCCTGACCACCAAGGAAAAGGGCCCGAAAATCATCATCGCCCAATCCGAGTGCATGCTGAACAAGCAGCGGCGCGTCAAGCCGCAGTTCAACAAGGCGGTCAAGGAAGGCAAGCGCATGGTCAAGGAACGCTTCGGCGTCGACCCCGACGTCTGCACCGGCGACCACGCCTGCATCCGGCTTTCGGGCTGCCCCTCGCTTACCATCAAGGAAAGCGCCGATCCGCTGCGCGAAGACCCCATCGCCTACGTCGACAACACCTGCGTGGGCTGCGGCAACTGCGGCGAGGTCGCGCACGCGGCCGTGCTGTGCCCGTCGTTCTATCGCGCCGACATCGTCAACAACCCCAGCAAATGGGACCTGTTCATGGCCAAAATGCGCCAAAGCATCATCGGTTTCCTGCAAGCCCGCCGCAGCAGCCGCCAAGCCCAATACTCCTTGTAAAAGAAAACGCATCATGGCAAACACAACGCAATTTCATGCCGGCACCCCCATCAAGATCGCCATCGTCGCCATGGGAGGCCAAGGCGGCGGCGTCCTGGCAGACTGGGTCGTCGACCTGGCAGAGAACGCCGGCTGGTGGGCCCAGACCACGTCGGTGCCGGGCGTGGCGCAACGCACCGGCGCCACGGTCTACTACGTCGAGCTCATGCCCGGCGCGGCCGTGCAGGCCGCCGGCCGCGCGCCGGCCCTGGCCATGATGCCCACGCCGGGCGACGTCGACCTGGTGGTCGCCGCCGAACTCATGGAAGCGGGGCGCGCCATCCAGCGCGGCTTCGTCACCCCCGACCGCAGCATCCTCATCGCCTCCTCGCACCGCGCGTATTCGGTCAACGAAAAAGCGGCGCCCGGCAACGGCATCGGCGATTCGAACAAAATCATCGAAGTCGGCAACCAGGCCTCCAAACGCTTCATCTGCACCAACCTGCAGGCCCTGGCCGACCAGGCGGGCAGCGTCATCAGCGCCAGCCTGTTCGGCGCTATCGCCGGCAGCGGCGCCTTGCCTTTCGCCCGCGAAGAATACGAAGAAACCATACGCCGTGCCGGCCTGGGCGTGAACGCCAGCCTCAAGGCCTTCGACCTCGGGCTGCAGGCGGCCGCCAATGCGCCCGCCACCGCCGACAAGGTCGCCCGCAACGAACCCGTCATCGAGATTCCCGAAAAGGCCTCGCACCCCAAAGTGCAGGCCCTGCTCGACGACATCAAGCAGAACTTCCCCGCGCCGGCGCAGCCCATGCTCGTGGCCGGCCTGCGCCGCACGCTCGACTTCCAGGATCTGCGCTACGCCAAGGAATACCTGGAGCACATGCGTACCATCCACACGCTGGACAGCCAGTTCGGCGGCGCGGCCAAGTCGTGGGCGCTGACCACGGCGGCGGCCCGCTACGTGGCCGTGGCCATGGCCTACGACGACGTCATCCGGGTGGCCGACCTCAAAACCCGCGGCACGCGCTTCGAGCGCGTGCGCAACGAGGTTCTGGCCAAGCCCGAGCAACTGGTCTACACCACCGAATACATGCACCCCCAGGTCGCGGAAATCTGCGGTCTCATGCCCGCCGGCCTGGGCCGCTGGATGCAAGACTCCAAGCCCGTCAGCAACTTCATCAACGTGTTCTGTCGCAAGGGGCGCTTCCTGCAAAGCGGCACGCTGTCGGGCTTCCTGATGCTGTACGGGCTGGGCGGTATGCGGCGCTTCCGGCGCGGCACGCTACGGCACCAGGTCGAGGCCAAGAGCCTTGCGCAATGGCTGAAGCTGATTGGCGATACGGTGCGCCAGGACTACGACCTGGCCGTCGAAATCGTGAACTGCCGCCGCCTGGTCAAGGGCTACAGCGACACGCACGAACGCGGCGAAAGCAAATACCAGCGCCTGCTGCGCGAAGCGGCCAAGCTGCCCGGCCAGGCCAATGCGGCAACCCGCCTGAGGCTGCTGCGCGACGCCGCCCTGGCCGATCCGCAAGGCAAGCAGCTGGACACCATGCTCAAGCAAACCAGCCAGCCGGCCGCATCCTGACCCCCACACCACTACCGCGGCGACATTCAGTTTAGGCACACCATGAACTATCGCAACAACCCGCAAGCCGTCCAGGCGTTGATCCGCCCCACGGAAGTCCACAAAGACATCTTCGTCGACGACGAAATCTTCGAACTCGAAATGGAGCATTTGTTCGCCAACACCTGGGTCTACGTGGGCCACGGCAGCCAAATCCCCAACCCGGGCGACTTCTATACCACCACCGTGGGCGACCAGCCCGTCATCATGGTGCGGGACGCCGACAACACCGTCAAGGTCCTGCACAACCGCTGCCCCCACAAGGGGGTCGAGGTCGCCCCCGAAGGCTGCGGCAACACCGGCAAGTTCTTCCGCTGTCCCTACCACGCCTGGACATTCCGGCTCAACGGCAGCCTGCTGGCCCTGCCCCTGAAACGCGGCTACGACCCCGAAGTATTCAACGAATGCGAAGCCAGCCATGGCATGGCCGCCGTCGAGAACGTGCGCGACTACCATGACTTCATTTTTTGCCGGCTGAACCCCGAAGGGCAAGGCTTCGAGGAGTTCTTCGGCGAATCGCTCACCACCATCGACAACATGATCGCCCGCTCGCCCCAGGGCAAGCTGGAAATCGCCGGCAAGCCGCTGCGCTACATGCACGACTGCAACTGGAAAATGCTGGTGGACAATCAAACCGACACCTGCCACCCCATGGTCGCGCACGAATCGTCGGCCGGTACCGCCGTTCATGTATGGGAAGAGTCGGGCAAAGTAGGCCCCACTCCCATGGCCGTGGAACAGTTCGCGCCCTTCATCTCGTCGTACGATTTCTTCGAGGGCATGGGCATTCGCGTCTGGGAAAACGGCCACGGCCACACGGGCGTCAACAACTCCATCCACGCCGCCTACTCGCCCATTCCCGGCTACATGGAAGCCATGCATGCCGCCTACGGCGAAGAGCGCACCAAGGAGATCCTGGGCGACGTGCGCCACAACACCACGTACTGGCCCAACATCATGGTCAAGGGGCCCATCCAGACCCTGCGCATCTTCAAGCCGCTTGCGGCCAACAAGACGCTGGTCGAATCCTGGGCCTTCAAGCTGGTGGGCGCGCCGGACAAGCTCCTGGAGCGCACGCTTATGTACAACCGGCTCATCAATTCGCCAACCTCCATCGTCGGCCACGACGACCTCGAAGTCTACGAGCGTGCCCAGGTGGGCTTGGCGTCCAGGGGCCGGGAATGGGTCAATGTAGCCCGGCTCTACGACCCCACTGAAAGCCAACGTAAAAACGAAGCCACCAACGGCACGACCGAATGGCAAATGCGCAATCAATACCAGGCCTGGGCCCGTTACATGACAGCATCGATGACGGAGGCCGTATGAACACCTTCAACGATCAACAACTCCACGATTTCATCTACGCCGAAGCGCGGCTCCTGGACGAGCAGAAGTTCGAGCAATGGCTGGCGCTGTTCACCGACGACGCCCACTACTGGATGCCCCTTACCCAAGGCCAGACCGACCCGCTGCTGGAAGGCTCGCTGATGTACGAGGACATGCTGCTGCTCAAGGTGCGCGTCGAACGCCTGGCGGGGGTTCGCACCTATTCGCAGCAACCGCCCAGCCGCAGCCACCACTTGCTGGCGCGCCCCGAAATCGAAACCTCCCACCCCGGGCACCAGCCCGAACAAGGCAAGTACGTCGTGCGCACGGCGTTCCATTACGTCGAAACCCGCATGGAGCAGCAATGGCTTTATGCCGGATGGGCCACGCACGAGCTGGTCACGGTGGACGGCGCCTTGCGCATCCATCAAAAGCGGGTCGACATCGTAAACAGCGACGCCGCATTGCACGGCATTCAACTCTTCATGTAAGGGGCAGACTTTGTCCACCACGGTATATCAGGCTTTTTCCAGTTCCGCCCGGCAGTGGCCGGATCAACCCTTCCTACACATCGTTCCTGAAACCGCGCAGATCTATCAAATTCCATCGGGCGACTACAGCTATTCGCAAACCGTGGCCAGCATCGAATCCCTGAAAGCCGCCTATCAGGCCGCGGGCTACGGCCACGGCCACCGGGCCGGCCTGCTCATGGAAAACCGGCCCGCCTTCTTCCTGCACTGGTTCGCCCTTAACGCACTGGGCGTTTCGGTGGTGCCCATCAACGCCGACCTGCGTTCGGCCGAGCTGGAATACCTGATCGGCCACTCGGAAATCAGCATCGCCATCGCCCTGCCCAGCCACCACGCGGTGCTGCGCGCCGCGGCGGACGCTGTCGGCAGCCCCCTGGCCGTCATCGGCCCCGACGACGCGCCGGCCCCCGCGACCACCCCCGCGCCGCTGGCGGGCAAGCCCATCGACAGCGCCACCGAATGCGCGCTGCTGTATACATCGGGCACCACGGGGCGCCCCAAGGGCTGCATCCTGTCCAACGAATATTTCCTGCACGCCGGCAACTGGTATGCGGGCATCGGCGGCCTGGCCACGCTGCGGCCGGGCGTCGAACGCATGCTCACACCTCTGCCCCTGGTACACATGAACGCCATGGCCTGCTCCACCATGGGCATGGTCGTCACCGGCGGCTGCCTGATTCCGCTGGACCGCTTCCACCCCAGAAGCTGGTGGGACACGGTGCGCGAATCGCGCGCCACCGTCGTGCATTACCTGGGCGTCATGCCGGCCATTCTCATGAAGGCCGAACCCAGCACACAGGACACCAGTCACGATGTGCGCTTCGGCTTCGGCGCCGGCATCGACCGCAGCCTGCACGCACCGTTCGAAGAGCGTTTCGGCTTCCCCCTGCTCGAAGCCTGGGCCATGACCGAAACCGGCTCGGGCGCCGTGGTCATCGCCAATCACGAACCGCGCTTCATCGGCACCAGTTGCTTCGGCAAAGAGCGGGACGACGTGCTGGTCAAGCTCATCGACGACGCCGGCGAACCCGTTGGGGCCGCCGGTGAACAGGGCGAACTGCTGGTCAAACATGCCGGCGACAATCCGCGCTTCGGCTTCTTCTCGGGCTATCTCAAGGACGAGGCCGCCACGCAGGAAGCCTGGGAGGGCGGCTGGTTCCATACCGGCGACATCGTCGTGCGCAACGAACAAGGTTATCTGCAATTCGTCGACCGCAAAAAGAACGTCATCCGCCGCAGCGGCGAAAACATCGCCGCGGTGGAAGTCGAAAGCGTGCTGCTGCAGCACCCGGCCGTCAAGGCGGCGGCGGTCGCCGCCGTGCCGGACGCCATACGCGGCGACGAAGTCCTGGCCTGCATCGTCTGCGCCACGCCGCCCGATGCCGCCGGCATGCCCGACCTGGCGCAGGACATCGTCAAATGGAGCCTGTCGCGCCTGTCGTACTACAAGGCGCCGGGCTACGTGGCTTTCGTCGACGCCCTGCCGCTTACCGCCACCAACAAGATCCAGCGCGGCGAGCTCAAAACCAAGGCGCCCACCCTGGTGGGCACGCCCGAATGCATCGATACCCGCGCCATGAAAACCCGCCAGGAAGTGGGCTCATGACGCGGCGCCGGGCCAGCTATGAAGGCGTCGTGGCCACCGTTCCGGTTACCGTTCCCTATGTGCGCTACTCCATCCACAGCGCGCACTGGTGGCTGGGCAAGGCGCTGCGCGCCCTGATCGACGGATCCGGCCTGCGGAAGCACGATATCGACGGCATGTGCGTTTCCAGCTTTACGCTGGTGCCGGACACCGCCGTGGGGCTCACCCAGCACCTGGACATGGCGCCGCGCTGGCTCGACCATATTCCCATGGGCGGCGCCAGCGGCGTCGTGGCGCTGCGCCGGGCCACCCGGGCCGTGCAGGCCGGCGACGCCGACGTCGTGGCCTGCCTGTCGGGCGACACCAACCACGTCGACTCGTTCCGCCAGACCATCAGCCAGTTCTCGCGCTTTGCGCAAGACGCCGTGTATCCCTACGGCGCGGGCGGGCCCAACGCCAGCTTCGCCCTGCTGACGCACAACTACATGCGCATGACGGGCGCCACGCGCGAAGACTTCGGCAAATTGTGCGTGGCCCAGCGCGACAACGCCCTGCGCCACCCCAATGCGCTGATGAAAAAGCCGCTGACCCTGCAGCAGTACATGGACGCCAAGCTCATCACCGATCCCATTCATCTGTTCGACTGCGTCATGCCCTGCGCGGGCGCCGACGCCTTTCTCGTGATGCGCGAAGAAAAAGCCGTCGCGCTCGGCCTGCCCTTCGTGCGCATCCTGTCGACCATAGAACGCCACAACGCCTGGGCCGACGACCCCATCCAGTATCGCGGCGGCTGGTCCATGGACAAAGACGATCTCTACGAACAGGCCCAAATCGGCCCCGGCGACATCGACTTCATGCAGGCCTACGACGACTACCCCGTCATCAACTTCCTGCAGATGGAAGACCTGGGCCTGTGCGAAAAAGGCGGGGCGCCGCAGTTCGTGCGCGACAACACATTCACCGTGGATGGCACGATGCCCTTCAACACCAATGGCGGCCAGCTTTCAGGAGGTCAGGCGGGCGCCGCCGGCGGCTACCTGGGCATGGTCGAAGCCCTGCGCCAGCTTACCGGCACCGCCGGCGGCACCCAGGTCAAGGACGCCGCCATCGGCCTGGTCAGCGGCTTCGGCCTCATCAACTACGATCGCGGCATATGCACCGCCGCGGCGCTTCTGGCGCGAGGTGCGGCATGACCCAGCCCCTGTCCAAACCACCCCGCAAGAACCCCGTCGCCCGCACGCGCCAGCCCACGCTGCCGCCGGCTTCGCGCAGCCGCCGCACCCTGGGCCTTACCGCCTCGGCCGCGGCGGGCAGGTTCGACCTGCAGGTCTGCCAGGAATGCCGGGCGGTTCAGTACCCGCCGCGCGAAGTCTGCCACCGCTGCCTTTCCGACCAACTGCTCTGGCAGGCTGTCGCCCCGCGCGGCACGCTGCTGGCATCGACCACCCTGCATCACAGCAACGACCTGTTCTTCAGGGAAAGGCTGCCCTGGCGCATCGGCACGGTGCAGCTCGAATCGGGCCCGCGCGCCATCGCCCACGTCCACGGCGACTGCGAAGACGGCAAGCCCGTCAAGCTGGCCCTCAAACTGGATCGCAGCGGCCAGGCCGTCATGATTGCGCTACCCGAAAAGGCGACTCCCAATATGGAAGACGACAAAGTCCTGCGCGAGACCTCGTGCGATCCCAAGTTCCGGCGCGCGCTCGTCACCGACGGCAAGTCGGCGGTGGGGCTGGCCGTCATCAAGGCCCTGCTCGATGCCGGCGCCACCACGGTATTCGCGGGCGACCCGCACACCTGGAAGAAGAACCGCGCCTTCGACGCCTTGTGCGAAGACCCGCGCGTGCTGCCGCAGGCCCTGGACATCACCGACACCGACTCGGTCGAACGCCTTTCGCGCTCCATCGGCGGCAAAGTGGAAATCCTGGTCAACACCGCCGACTACGCGCGCGAAGGCGGCATTTTGCACAATCGCGACCTGCTCAAGGCGCAGGATGCATTCAACGTGAATTGCCTGGGCCTGATGCGCCTGGCCCAGCACTTCGGCCCGGCCATGGCGGGGCGCGGCGCGGACGGCACGGCCAACGCCGTGGCCTGGGTGAACACGCTGTCCATCTACGCCCACCTGAATCTGCCGTCGCGCGGCATGTGGTCGGCTTCGCAGGCCGCCGCGCTGTCCGCCAGCCAATGCCTGCGCAACGAACTGCGTCCGGCCGGCATCCGCGTCGTCAATGTATTTTCAGGCCCCATCGACTACGAATGGGAGCAGCTTACGCCTCCCCCGCGCGTCAGCCCTTCAGCCATCGCCAGCGCCATTGTGCGCGCGCTGCGGGACGGCGTCGAGGAAGCCTACGTCGGCGACGTCGCGCAGGAATTCCTGGCCCGCATGCACGACAACCCCAAGGGGCTGGAGCGCGAACTCGGCACGCAAAGCTGAGCCGTCCGGCACGCCTGCGGCCCGATCCCGGGCCGGCTTTTGGAGCAACAATGAGCACTACCGTATTGAGCCAGTTCATGGCGGAGCTGTTAAGCGGCAAGATCCGGATCGTCGACCTGACCGAAACCCTGACGCCCGAATTCCCGACCATCGTCATGCCGCCGGAGTTCGGCCAGGCCTGGCCTTTCCGCATCGAGGAAATCTCGCGCTACGACGAGCGCGGCCCCGCCTGGTACTGGAACAATTTTTCCATGTCCGAGCACACGGGCACGCACTTCGACGCGCCGGTGCACTGGGTTTCGGGCAAGGATCTGCCCGACAACACCGTCGACTCCATTCCCCTGGAGTCCTTCATTGCCGATGCCTGCGTCATCGACTGCTCGGCCGAATCGCGCGAGAACCCCGACTTCCTGCTGACCATCGATTTCGTCAAGCAGTGGGAAGCCAGGCACGGCACGATTCCCGCCCGCTCGTGGGTGTTCATGCGCACCGACTGGTCGCAGCGCCAAAAGCCCAACGACTACCTGAACATGAAAGACGACGGCGCGCACTCGCCCGGCCCCGATGCGCAAGTCGTGCCCTGGCTCATCAAGGAGCGCGACGTGCACGGCTTCGGCACCGAATCGGTCGGCACCGACGCGGGGCAGGCTCAGCACCTGGATCCCCCCTACCCCTGCCATTACTTCATGCACGGCAACAACCGCTACGGCCTGCAATGCATGACCAACCTGCATCAATTGCCACCCAAGGGCGCCGTCATTTTCTCGGCGCCCCTGAAGATACGCAGTGGTTCGGGCAGCCCCTTGCGCGTGCTGGCGCTGGTGCCCAACGCTTCGTAACCCCAATCACCCCAGGAGTTCATTGTGTCCACTACCCATACAGCCATCGTCACCGGCGGCAGCGCCGGCATCGGCGCCGAAATCAGCCGCCAGCTTCTGGATGCCGGCTATACCGTCATTTCCATGGCGCGCCGCGACCCGGACTTCACCCACGCCCGGCTGCATTCGGTGAAGGTCGACCTGCTGGATGCGCAGGCCACGCAGGCCGCCGCCGCCCAGGTAACCGGGGAATTCAAGGTTTCCCACCTTATCCATAACGCCGGCGTCATCTGGCCCCATCTGCTCGAAGAGGTCACGCTGGACGAGCTCCAGGGACTGACCCAGATCCACCTGGGGTCGGCCATGACGCTGGCCCAGGCCTGCCTGCCCGCCATGAAGGCGGCAAGTTTCGGCCGCATCGTGCTGATGTCCTCGCGCGGCGCGCTGGGCCTGCAAACCCGCACCGCCTACGCCGCCACCAAATCGGGCATGATAGGCATGGCCCGAACCTGGGCGCTGGAGCTGGCGCCCAAGGGCATCACCGTCAACGTCGTTTCGCCCGGCCCCATTCAAACCGACATGTTCTACGATGTGGTGGAAGCCGGCAGCGAACGCGAAGCGAACATCGCCAAGGGCATTCCCGTGCAGCGCCTGGGCCGTTCCGACGACGTGGCGCGCGCCGTCATGTTCTTCGCCGACCCAGCCAACAGTTTCGTCACCGGCCAGAACCTCTACGTGTGCGGTGGCGCCAGCATAGGCTCCATCGTCATCTAGATTTCTCCGAAGAAACCCTGCAACTCGTCGCAAAAAGGAGCTTTGCGTCCATAAATGTTGGACAATGCCGATGAGTGGTTTTATTGTTATCCAAGGCCATCCAGACGCCGGCCTTTGCAGACAAGGCGTTCAACAATAACAGGCTGCCTTTTTTTCCATCCCTAACCGAACGAGAAAAACTATTATGAAGATCAGACAAATCGCAATCGCCCTCACCGTTCTGTCGGCGTTCAGCGCCGCGCCGGCGCTGGCTCAGGTAAAAATCGGCGTGGTCACCTCGGCCACCGGCCCGACCGCGCTGGTGGGCAAGTCGCAACGCAACACGGTTCCGCTGCTGCCCACGAAAATCGGCGACCTCACCGTCAAGTACATTTCGCTGGACGACGGCAGCGATCCCACCAAGTCGGTCACCGACTTCAAGAAGCTGATCACCGAAGACCACGTCGACGCGCTGATCGGGCCGTCGGGCTCGCCCAACGCCATGAGCGTGATCCAGTTCGCGGCCGATTCGGGCACGCCCATGCTGGCGCCGGTGGGTACCGCCTCGGTCGTGCTGCCCATGTCGCCGGAAAAGAAATGGGTGTTCAAGACCACCCAGAACACCGACATCATCGCCGACGCTCTCATCAAGCACATGGTCAAGACGGGAGTCAAGACCCTGGGCTTCATCGGCCTGAACGACGCCTTCGGTGAAGACTGGCTGAACGTCATCAGCAAGATGGCGGCCGCACACAACATCAAGATCGTCGCCACCGAGCGCTACCAGCGTTCCGACAGCTCGGTAACCGGCCAGGCGCTGAAGATTTTCGCGGCCAAGCCCGACGCAGTGCTGATCGCCGGCACCGGTGCAGCCGCGGTTCTGCCCGAGGTCACGCTGTACAAGCAGGGCTACAAGGGTACGTTCTATCAAACGCACGGTGCGGCGCTGCCTGCTTTCCTGAAGCTGGGCGGCAAGGATGTGGAAGGCACGGTGCTGGCGGCCAGCCTGATGCTGGTCCTGCCTGAAATCCCCAACAGCAATGCATCGAAGAAGGTGGCCGAGGACTATATCGCCCGCTACGAGAAGATGTACGGCGAGAAGCCGGCGACGTTCGGTGCGAATGTGTACGACGCGGGGCTGTTGCTCGAGCACGCGATTCCCAAGGCCGAAAAGGTGGCCAAGCCCGGCACCAAGGAGTTCCGCAGCGCTTTGCGCGATGCGCTGGAGCAAACGAAAGAGCTGGTGGCTACTCAAGGCGTCTACAACATGACGCCTGAAGACCACAGCGGCTTCGACCAACGCGGCCGCGAGCTGATCACGGTCAAGGATGGCCAGTGGCACTTGCTGAAGTAAACGGCTGAGTTTCGTCAGCTTAGCGGTTCAGGGGCCCGGTCATTGACTGGGCTCTTTGCTTATGAGCCGATGTTTTATTTGAGGGTGTTTATTTCGATGGGTAGTTTTAGGTAAGCTAATTTTGAAGCTATCGTTTATTTCGGTCGGCATGTTCTGAGTTCTTTAGCGGCCGTGGCGTGCCTGCACCGGCGCGCTCAGGTCGCTGCGGCCTCGGCTATGCCGAGGCTTCCCATGGCGACAACCGTTTTCGGGCGCTCACAGAACTCGGACGAACGGCCAGCCCCCGGCTGGCCGTAAACGCCGTCCTCAAACAGCTGTTCGCTTGCACCCCGAAAACGGCCGCCGCCATGGCTTGCTCCAACTTCGTTTGCCGGCACAGGCACGCCACGGCCTCATGATTGCGATTAGTGGCGCCTGAGTCACGAACCCGTGCCCAGCATTGGCTTCAAATGCTTCCAGACATTGTCCGCGAGGATGGATTGGGCTTGTTCGTTGGGGTGTATGCCGTCGGCCTGGAATAACGCCTTGTTGGTGGCCATGCCTTCCATGAGGAAGGGAACCAGGCCTGTGTGATGGGCTGCGGCGACCTGGGGGAACAGGTCGCGGAACTGTTCGGTGTAGGCGCGCCCGTAGTTGGAGGGGATTTGCATGCCCACCAGCAGTACTCGGGCCCCGGCTTTTTGCGCCTCGACGGTCATGGCGGAAAGGTTGTCCTGGGTCATTTTTAGCGACAGCCCGCGCAGGGCATCGTTGCTGCCCAGCTCGAGAATGACGATGCTGGGCTTGTAGCGCGCCAGCGCCGCTGGCAGGCGGCTGCGGCCGCCGCTGGTGGTGTCGCCGCTGATGCTGGCGTTATGGATGGCGCCGCCGTATTTTTCCGATTCCAGCTTTTCGGCCACAATGCCCACCCAGCCCGAGCCGCGCTGCAAACCGTATTCCGCCGAGAGGCTGTCGCCGATTACAAGAATGTCCTTGTGGTTGGTGCTTGCCGCGGCGTGCGCGGCGGCGGGCAGCCAGGCGGCGCAGCACAATGCGGCAATGAATGAACGTCGGCGGATACGCATGTCTGATTCCTGTTCGATCGGAGCCTGTCAACGCGTATCAAGGCGACTCTTTGATGCGGGCCGACAGGTTCCAAAGCAGAGTATTCCTGCGGCACCGTTCTGTCGTCGAACTTCATGTCGTTTAACATCGGGCTCCGCTTTATGAATATTCCGATCGTACCGTATAAAGCAGGGCAAAGCCTTCGATAGCACGGCGTAAGTAAGGTAAAGTATCCCTCGCGTTGCAATATCCCGGAATCACTGTAGGCAAGTCCCCAAGCATGACTAATACCCATTCGATCGAAGTCAAAAACCTTTGCCGCCAGGTGGCGGATTCTTCGGGCACGCTGGATATTCTGGACGATGTCAGTTTCACGGTCGAGGCGGGCGAGGCCGTGGCAATAACGGGCAGTTCGGGGTCGGGTAAGTCGACGTTGCTGGGCTTGATGGCGGGGCTGGACGTGCCGACTTCGGGCGAGGTGGTCTTGCTGGGCCAGCCCATGTTCGCGCTGGATGAGGAAGCGCGTGCAGCATTCCGGGCGCGCCATGTGGGCTTCGTGTTTCAGTCCTTTCAGTTGCTTCCCAACCTGACGGCACTGGAAAACGTCATGCTGCCGCTGGAGCTTGCAGGCCGCGCGGCGCGCGATGAGGCCTGCGCCGCGCTGGAGCGCGTGGGCATGCAGGCGCGCCTGCATCATTATCCGAAAACCTTGTCGGGAGGCGAGCAGCAGCGCGTGTCGCTGGCGCGCGCCTTCGTCATGCAGCCGCGGCTGCTGTTCGTGGACGAACCCACGGGCAGCCTGGACGAGCGCAACGGCGCTCTGGTCATCGACCTTATGTTTTCCCTGCTCGACGAAGGCGATGCCACACTGGTTCTGGTAACGCACGATCCCGCGCTGGCCTCGCGCTGCCAGCGTATATTGTGCTTGCACGGCGGACGCCTGGTGGTGCCGGAGCCGCAAGCATGATGGTGTTGTTGCTGACGGGGCTGTTCGTCTTTACGTGGTCCAGCGGCTTCGTCGTCGCCAAGGTGATCGTGCCGTACGCCGACCCCACCTTGTTCCTGTTTGTGCGTGTCTGTATTTCGGCCGTCATCTTCGGCGTGGTGGCGCTGCGCGCCGATGTGCGCTGGCCGTCCTGGCGCGAAGTGCCCAAGCATCTGCTGGCGGGGATGTTGCTGCAGGGGCTTTACCTTTCGGCCACATACTGGGCGGTGGCCGACGGCCTGCCGCCAGCCGTGATGGCGTTGCTGGGTTCGCTACAGCCCTTGCTTACTGCCGTATTGGCCATTCCCATTCTCAAGGAAATCCCCACCCGGCGGATCTGGCTGGGCCTGGCGCTTGGGGTCGTTGGCGTGTTCTGCGTGATTCAGCCGGCGCTCGGCGCCGTCGGTGACGCGTCGTTCACGATTGGCGCGATCATGACGGGGCTATTGGCCGTATTGTCCATCACATTCGGAACCATATTGCAAAAAACCTCCATCGCGGCCGTCGACATTCGCGTGTCGTCGGTGCTGCAGAACATAGGCACCGTGTTATTTACGGGCCTGTTCGTGTGGATACGGGGCGAGCATCGCTGGGTATGGTCGCCGCAGCTGTGGGCATCGTTGTTATGGGCGTCGGTGGTGCTGACGTGCATAGGGACAGTGCTGCTTTTGTGGATTATCCGCCGAGGGCAAGTCGCTAAGGCGGCTTCGCTGATGTTCCTGGCCCCGCCGCTGGCAGCGGTCGAAGCCTATGTGCTGTTTGGCGATAAGCTGGGGCTGGTGCAATTGGCGGGTTTTGCTCTGGCCCTCATTGGCGTGGCCACTTGCAATATGCGTCGTCCGCTCAGGCCGTCGGTCGATTAACGAGAGGGCAAGGCGGTGAAGGAATTCCTATGTTTCGCTTGATTACGCTTTGCTGCGCGCTGTGGTTTGTCGGGGTGGCGCATGCCCAAGGCTATATTGGCCGGATGCTGAATCATCCTGTGCCGGGCGGCATTGCCGTCGTGGAGTTGGGGCAGGGCCAGGCGCCCGGCGTTACCTACGAAAAACGATCCGTGATGGTGGTGCGCGATACGAATCAGCAATGGGTGGCTGTGGTGGGTCTGGGCCTGAAAACGCCCACCGGTGAGCAAAGCTTGGAGGTCAGCGATGGCAAGACGCGCCGCCGCGTTCCGTTCCAGGTGGGGACGAAGCACTACAAAGAACAGCACATCACGCTGAAGAACAAGAAACAGGTCAATCCGGATCCCGCGCAGCTTGTCCGGTTCGAGCGCGAGTACGCGGCCCAGATCCGTGCGTACGAGCAGTTTCGCCCAGTGACGCCCAGCAATGTGCTGCTGGACAGGCCGGTCAGCGGCGGACGCCTTTCCAGTCCTTTCGGGCTACGGCGGTTTTTCAATGGCGAAGAGCGCAATCCGCATTCCGGCCTGGACTTCGCCGTGCAGGCGGGTACGCAGGTCAAGGCGCCGGCCGACGGCGTGGTGACGATCGTCGACGACTACTTCTTCAATGGCAAGACGGTGTTCATCGACCACGGGCAGGGCCTGGTGACCATGTATTGCCATCTGTCCGCGTTCGACGTGGTTGTCGGGCAAACGGTGAAGCGCGGCCAGGTCATCGCCCGCGTGGGTTCGACCGGAAGGGCGACGGGGCCGCACCTGCACTGGAATGTAAGCCTTAACGGCCAGAGGGTGGATCCAGCGATATTCATCGGGGCTTTCCAGCCCTGATCCGGCGAGCCGGGAGGCCATGGGCAGACCCCGGCGGGCGGCTTTCAGCTCGGGCATCGGGGGGCGCAAGAACAAGAAGAACCGCGGGAGACACCGTGCGGCGGCCTTCGGTGCTCTAACCTTTGAGGCGGACGATTTTTTGCACCTGCGGCACGTGGCGTATGGCCCGTATGACCTGGGCCAGGTGCTTGCGGCTGTCCACCTGGACGGTAAGGTGCAGCACGCCGGTGGCCGTGGCCTCGTCCTGCATGGTCAAGTGGATGATGTTGGAGTCGGCGTCGGTGATCTCGGCGGCCAGGCGGCCCAGCACGCCGCGCTCGTTGATGACGGTGACATCCAGGCGGGTGGAAAGATGGCGCGCGGTATTGGTGTCCCAGGCCACGGGTATCCAGCGTTCGGGTTCGCGGGCGCGCTGGCGCTGCGCCACCGCGCACTCCTCCATGTGCACGACCAGGCCGTGGCCCAGACGGATGCCGCCGATGATGGCGTCTCCGGGCAGCGGGCCGCAGCAGGGCGCAAGCTGCACCGCCTGGCCTTCGTTGCCATGGATGAGGATGGGCGTGGCGGCCGTGGAGGTGATTTCGTCGACGGCGGCGGCCGTAGTGGCCAGCATGGCGTTTTCGGGGGCGAAGCGACGCGCCACGACCGCGGCCAGGCGCTTGCCCAGCCCGATGTCGGCCAGGATTTCCTCGCGCGAGGTGGCGCCCGAGCCCTTGGCCAGTTTTTCCCATTCGGGATCGTCGTCGGCCGGGTGGGGCAGCTTCAGTTCGTTGAATGCCTGGTTGAGCAGGCGCTGCCCGAAAGCCACGGATTCTTCGTACTTGACGGTGCGCAGGTAATGGCGGATTTCCGAACGGGCCCGTCCGGTGCGCACGTAATTGAGCCATTGCGCGCTGGGGCGGGACGCGGGCGAGGTAATGATTTCGATGGAGTCGCCGCTGCGCAGCTCGGTGCGCAACGGCGAGAATTCGCCGTTGATCTTCGAGGCGATGGCCTGGTTGCCGATGTCGGTATGGATGGTGTAGGCGAAGTCCACCGGTGTGGCGCCGCGCGGCAGCGAAATGATTTTCCCCTGGGGCGTGAAGACATAGACGGCGTCGGGAAAGAGGTCGACCTTGACGTGCTCGAGGAATTCGCCTGAATCGCCGGTCTGGCTCTGGATGTCGAGCAGGGACTGCAGCCACTGGTGAGTGCGCTTCTGCAGGTTGTTGAGCGTGACGTCGTCTTCTTTGTACAGCCAGTGCGAGGCTACGCCTTCCTCGGCCACGTGGTCCATTTCGCGTGTGCGGAACTGGAACTCCACCGGCGTGCCGTAGGGCCCCACCAAAGTGGTGTGCAGGGATTGGTAGCCATTGAGCTTGGGAATGGCGATGTAGTCCTTGAACTTGCCCGGAACCGGCCGATACAGTTGATGCAGGGTGCCCAGCGCCAGATAGCATTCGGGCAGGGTGTGCACGATGACGCGAAAACCATAGATGTCGAGCACGTCGGAAAACGATTTTTTTTGCTCGGTCATCTTGGTGTAGATGCTGTACAGCGACTTTTCGCGCCCGTTGACTTCGGCCTCGATGCCGGCCGCGGGCAGCGCGATTTTCACGGCCTCGGTGATCTTGCTCAGGACTTCGCGGCGGTTGCCGCGCGCGGCCATGAGGGCTTTGTGCAGCACTCGGTAGCGGTTGGGGTAAATGGCCTGAAAGCACAGATCCTGAAGCTCGCGGAACAGGGCATTGAGGCCCAGCCGGTGCGCGATGGGCGAATAGATGTCCAGGGTTTCGCGGGCGACGCGGCGGCGTTTTTCGGGATTGACCGCATTGAGCGTGCGCATGTTGTGCAGGCGGTCGGCCAGCTTGATGAGGATGACGCGCACGTCGCGCGCCATGGCAAGCAGCATTTTGCGGAAGCTTTCGGCCTGCTGCTCGGCCTTGGTGGCGAACTCCAGGCGATCCAACTTGGACAGCCCGTCGACGATCTCGGCGACGTCGGCGCTGAATTTTTCAGCCAGCTCTTGCTTGGGAATGCCCTGATCCTCGATGACGTCGTGCAGCAGGGCTGCCATGAGCGAGTCGGCGTCGAGCTTCCAGCCGGCACAGATCTCGGTAACGGCTATGGGGTGGGATATATAGGGTTCGCCGCTGGCCCGGAACTGGCCCAGGTGGGCCTGGTCGGCGAAGCGGTAGGCTTCCTTGACGCGCTCGACGTCTTTGGCGTCGAGATACTGGCTGATGATTTTGGTCAGCGGCGCCAGCGATGCAATGGTGCTAGGGGGCGTGTCGGCAGCGGGCGAGGGCGGCGCCGGGCGTTTGGTCTGGCGCCTGCGCAGGCGAGGCCCCTTTTTGAGTACGGCCAGCAGCCCTGACGATGCACCGCGTAGACTGGAAAACGCCATGGGGCCGCCGTTGATCAGGAGGGGACTTTACGCAGCATTTCCAGGCCGGTAACGCCATCCGCGATTTCGCGCAGGGCCGTGACAGTGGGTTTGTCGTCGCTGGCGATGCGGGCTTCGTGGCCTTGGGCCAGTTCGCGGGCTCGATAGGTGGCTGCCAGAGTCAGGTTGAAACGATTGGGGATTTTTTCGAGGCAATCTTCGACGGTGATGCGGGCCATACGGGTGTGTCCTGTGTGCGAAAAAGAAAACGAAGAGGCGTCAGGCTATGGTTTTGCTGATGCCCAGATTGGAAAAAAGCTCGGCGTTGCGGGCCGCCTGGGTGGCGTAGCGCAGCCGCGTGGCGGCCACGATTTGCCGAAGCTGCGTTAGTGCGACGCTAAATTCTTGATTAATAATAACATATTGGCACTCTGAAGCGTGCGACATTTCGCCCCCCGCCGCGAGCAAACGCTTGGAAATTACCTGGGGTTCATCCTGGCCGCGTTTTTTGAGCCTGGCTTCAAGGGCTTCGATGGACGGAGGCAAGATGAAGATGCCTACGGCTTCGGGAAAATGCTGCTTGATCTGGCGCGCGCCCTGCCAGTCGATTTCGAGCAGCACGTCGCGCCCCTCGGCGATGGCGTCCTCGATGTAGGCGCGCGGCGTGCCATAGAAGTTGCCGTGCACTTCGGCCCATTCGAGCAGGGCGTTGTTGTCGCGCATGGCCAGGAATTCGTCCTTGCCGATGAAGCGGTAGTGCTTGGCGTCTTGTTCGCCGGGCCTGGGCTGGCGGGTGGTGCACGAAATGGAAAGCAGGACGTCGGGGTCTTCACCCAGCAGCGCGTTGACCAGGCTGGATTTACCGGCCCCGCTGGGGGCTACCACCATGAAAATATTGCCAGAACCCGACATTGCCATCCAACCGTAACACGCGAAGAATGAAAGAATAGCAAATCCTGAACGGTTGAATCAAATAAAGCCGCGCCGGCCCTACTCGGAGTCCAGCTCCTGGATGGCCGCGTCGTAGGCGGCTTCGTTGGCGCACAGGAAGACGGCGGCATCGCCGGGATTCATGTTGAAGGCCAGCTCTTCGACCTGGCTGGCGGCTTCGGATTCGTCGGCGATGGCCGTGACGTGCAGGTCGCCGCCGGCATCGAATTGTTCGCTTGGCACGAAGTCGGCAACCAGCTCGATGTCGGGAGCGCTGACGACGACATAGGCGATGAAGCGCAATTCCTCCAAGGCGACGTCCAGGACGACGCCGTCGGCGGCTGGGGCAAGGGTTCGGCTGTGGGAAATCATGATGCGGGGGCGTTCAGGCCGGGGCCTTGAATGAGAAGGTGGAAATATTGGCGGGAGGCAGGTTGGCCCAGACGATTTTCGAGTGCGTGCGTTGCGCGTCGAGGTGCTCGCGCCATTTGGGTTCGCGCAGATGGTAGCTGAATTGTACCGCCACGCCGTGAGGCTGCAGCAGGGCTTGCCACTGCTGCAGGATGACCTGGGTGACCGTGGGCGGCAGGGAGCATAGCGGCAGGCTGGATACGATGGCCTTGATCTTGCGTTCCGGGGGCACCAACTGGCACAGGTCGGCCGCATTGCCGTGCACGATGTTCAGACCCTGGAAGCGCTGCCGCAGGCGCTGCACGAATACCGGCGAGAACTCGACGACCAGCAGATCCTGGACGGGAATGCCCCGCTTCAGCAAGGCCTGGGTGACGACGCCGGTGCCCGCGCCCAGTTCGATGACCAGGCCCTCGCCTTCGACGGGCACCTGCCGTGCCATGTTCGAAGCCAGGAAGCGGGAGCTGGGACAGATTGCTCCGACGGAGGATGGCCGATTGATGAGTTCCTGAAGAAAGATGCCGGGAGCGAGATTGCGTATGTATTCCTTCATGCGCTGCGCACGTTCGAAGCGAAGAACTCGATGCATCTATTCACCTTGTGTTGTAAGGGATGGCCGGGCCGCGCCAGGCGGCCCTCCCGCGCAAGGGTGCGGCACGCACATGCCGCCGCGCCCGTTTTCGGCAATCCCGGTTTGCGGAACATTACCAGTTGGGGAGCGCCGAGGTGATGACGAATTGTAACCAAAACGGCCAAAAGCCGACCCCGCCGCGCATGGACGGCCGGGTCGGCTTTTGGCTTCCGGTTCTTGCGTTCGACGCCGGGCTCAGACCAGGGGCGTGACCATGGTGTCCACGCCCAGCAGCGCCTTGCCGTAGATTTCCGAGGCGACCATGGGCAGGGCCACGGCGTGTCCTGCGGCGGTGTTCGCGTCGCGCCACCAGCGCTGCATCGGGCTGGATTCGGCGAAGGCGCCCGAGCCGTGGATGTTCATGAGTATGCTCAGCGCCTCGACGCATTGGCGGATGGCATAGGTGACGTCGCAGCGCTGGCGGGCCCGCGCCTTGACGTCGGGATAGTTGCCGCTGCGCGCGTCCCGCTGGATGTCGTCGGCGCAGCGGTAGGCGTGCATATGGGCCGTGTCGATTTTCATGGCGGCTTCCGCGATCTGGGTCTGGAACGTCACGGAGTCGGCTTGCCTGGCGTACACGGTATAGGTAACGGCGCGCTTGCCGGCCATGCCGATGACGTACTCCAGGGCCGCGCGGGCCATGCCGAGCTGAGGGCCGACGAGGATCAGGGCCGCCAGCGGGACGAAGGCCGAGCGGTATATCGATTCGATGCCGCTGTATTCGGCGGGATATTGGCCGTTGACGGCGGCGCTGAGCGGATACATGCGATGGTCGGGCACGAAGATGTCTTTGCCGACCAGGCAGTTGCTGCCGCTGCCGCGCATGCCCACGGTGTACCACGTGTCTTCGATGGTCAGCTCCGACATCGGCACGTAGGCGAGGTAGTTTTCGATGAGGTTGCCTTTTTCGTCCTGCTCGCTCAGCCCGATCAGTCCCCAGTCCGCATGCAGGCAGCCCGAGGCGTAATACCATTTGCCGGAGACCACCAGGCCGCCCTCCACGGATTCCCGGTGCGTCTGGGTGCTGGGCGTGAACACGCCGGCCACGCGCGCCAGGGGATTGGCGCCGAATATTTCGTCCTGGGCCTTGCCGGGCAGCAGGCAGGCGAACCAGGCGCAGACGCCGATCAGGTTCATGACCCAGGACGTGGAAGGGCAGGCCTCGGCGATGACGGCGCATACGTCCACGTGGGTGCGCACGGGGGCCTCGAAGCCGCCGTAGCGCTTGGGCAGCATGATGCGCAGCAGGCCCGCTTCTTCCATGGCCAGGATGTTTTCTTCGACGACTCGCCGGTCTTTCTCGGTCTGGGCGGCATTTTTCTTGAACAGCGGGTGCAGGGCGCGTGCGCGGTTCATGAGTTCGGTGCGAAGTTCGGTTTCGTCCAGGCTGGCGCCGGTGTTGGTGTCTGGCATTGTCGTCTCCTTGGAATATTTGAAAATCAATGGTCGTCGCCGGGCTACCAGCCGAACTCGGAAGACCATTGCACGGGATCGTGGGTATGAATTTGCTTGTACGCGCCGCTGTAGAAGATGAGGGGCTTGGCTTCGTCGCCGCAATGCAGATGTTCCACCCGGGCGATGTAAAGCACGTGATCGCCGGCCGCGTGGATGTCTATCACCCTGGCGACAATGTGGGCAAGGCTGCCTTGGATCAGCGGGGCGGCCAATGTCTGGTCGAAGGGCACTTCCAGTCCTTCGATGCTGCGGCCGCCGAGATGCAGGCTGAGATCCTGCTGGTGCTCGGCCAGGATATTGACGCCGTAGTAGCTTCCCAGGCCGACGTGCCCGATGAATTGCGAGGTTTCGCGCACGGAAACCAGGA
This sequence comes from Eoetvoesiella sp., assembly GCF_035555955.1. Classification (NCBI taxonomy): domain Bacteria; kingdom Pseudomonadati; phylum Pseudomonadota; class Betaproteobacteria; order Burkholderiales; family Alcaligenaceae; genus Eoetvoesiella; species Eoetvoesiella sp. The sequence continues at coordinate 103,678 of NZ_DATMGA010000021.1, forward strand.
TCAGCGGCGGGTTCATCGAAACCGACATGAAAGCATTGGCCGTCATCCCGGCCGGGACGCCGCCGCGGTGGTAGGTGATTACCGTGACCCCGCTGGCGAAGTGTCCCATCACGTTACGAAACTGTGCGGGCTCGATGGTGCTTGTCGTGGATTTCATGATGAGAATGCTATAGTCGTCCCGGCCCGGGCTCCATGCAGATTTGCCCGCAGTCAGAATGCCGATGCGTCATAATGATGAAATGTCATTGTGTTGAAGGAGACAGCATCATGGCGATATCGCGCGCTGCGCCGGCCTGCGACGCAGGCATCGTGGATCACCGCGTTGAAACGGCCCAAAAAAAACGCGAGCAGATGCGGGCCAGGATCCTGGATGCGACCACAAGGGTGTTTGCCCGCGACAATGCCGCGGCGCCGGCCATCGAGGACGTGGTGCGGGAAGCCGGTATCTCGCGCGGCAGCTTCTACAATCATTTTCATTCCCTGGACGAAGCCCTGGTGGCGGCGGGCATCGAGATGAGCGACCGCATGATCTCCGACATCGTCCCGCTGTACGATTTCCTGCGCGAGCCGTGGCAAAGGGCTGCCGTGGGTTTTCGCCTGTACCTCCTGCGCGACTGGCAGGACCCGACGTGGGCGTCGTTCATGACGCGCATGGACGCCTGGCCGCATAAGTCCCGGATCGCCATCACGATGTCCAAGGACCTGATCCGGGGCAAAGAGCTTGGTCAGTTCGACTTCGACGACGCCACCGTGGCGACGGATTTCCTCATGGGGGCGTCGATCGGCGTGATCCAGGCCGTGCGCTGCGGCGTGCCCGATCCCGGCAGCTACATCGATTCGGCGGTGCGCATGGCGCTTCAGTCCCTGGGGTGCTCGCCCGAATTGCGCGAACGCGCGGTGGCTTTTTCCCGCAAGCGCCTGGCCGACTGCGCCAGCGGCAAAAGAGCCGCCTGGGACATCCTGGATCCCCGAAGCCCCTGAACCGCACACCATGAAGGGTTATCCGTTAACATGCGGCTTTATCCGCCCTGGCGCTGCTGTGTTTGGCCGTGTTTGCGCTTGCGCGGGTCCATCGCCGATTCATCCTTCGTTTCATAATCCAATAAATTGTCTTCTACCTTGAAACTCGCTACCTGGAACGTCAACTCCCTCAAAGTGCGCTTGCCGCAGGTGCTGGACTGGCTGCAGGCCAACCCCGTCGATGCTCTGTGTCTGCAGGAGCTGAAGCTCGCGGACGACAAGTTCCCGCTCGACGCGTTTGCCGAACTGGGCTACCAGGCCTGTTGGGCCGGCCAGAAAACCTATAACGGCGTGGCCATCGTCTCGCGCCTGGAGGGGCGGGAGGTACAGCGCAACCTGCCCAATTTCGAAGACCATCAACAACGCATCATTGCCGCGACCTTGCCCAGCGCCGCCGGCGATATCCGGGTCGTCAGCGCCTATTGTCCGAACGGGCAGGCGGTGGGCAGCGAAAAGTACGAATACAAGCTCAAGTGGTTCGCGGCGCTGCGCGAATGGCTGGCGAGCCAGCTCGAGCAATACCCGCGGCTGGCCGTGCTGGGAGACTACAACGTGGCGCCGCGCGACGAGGATGTGCACGATCCCGTCAAATGGGAAGGGCAGGTGCTGGTTTCCGCGCCCGAGCGCGAGGCGTTCGGCAGCTTGCTCGAGCTTGGCCTGGCCGATGCGTTCCGCCAGTTCGAGCAGCCCGAAAAATCGTTCAGCTGGTGGGACTACCGCCAGTTCTCGTTCCGCCGCAATGCGGGGGTTCGCATCGATCACGTCCTGCTTTCGACTGATCTGACGCCGTTGTGCGCGGCTTGCGTCATCGACAAAGAGCCGCGCCGCAACGAGCAGCCCTCGGATCACACGCCGGTGGTGGCGACCCTGGAATTTCCCGCGGCATGAGCGCCGACGGCCCGTCCAGCGACGATATCCCCACCTTGTCCGAGCTGGATGGCATCCGCTATTTGCACCTGGGCACCGAGTGGGTGCAGGGCGCCATGCGCTTGCGCAAGCCCGACGAGCTGGTGCTGGCCTACACGCAGCAGATGATGGCCTGGCTGCTGTTTCTGGAACCGGACAGGGACAGCCATGTGGGCGTGCTGGGCCTGGGGGCGGGGTCCCTGCTGCGTTTTACGCTGGCCCGTACCAGGGCGCAGGTCGCCACCGTTGAATGGAACCCGGCGGTAACGTCCATGTGCCGCGCTTACTTCAGGCTTCCCGAAACGTCCCGGTCGCGCATTGACCACGAGGATGCCCAGGCCTGGCTCGGCAGAAGCCGGAACATCGGGATCCACATGGCATTGATGGTAGATTTATACGATGCGTCGGCCCAGGGGCCGGTACGCGATTCCGCCGAGTTCTACCAGGGCTGTTATCGTGCCCTGGACGATGCGGGCGTCATGACGGTGAACCTGTTCGGCGAACACGCCAGCTATCCGCGCAATATGGCGAACATCTGCAAGGCTTTCGGCGGCCGGGTGCTCGAGCTGCCCGAAGTGGACGCGGGAAACCGCGTCGTGCTGGCCTTCAAGGGGCCGGTGCTGCAAGTGTCGGTCGCGCGTTTTCTCGAGCGCGCCCAGGACGTGGAGTCGCGCTACGGGCTGCCGGCGCGGCGCTGGGCCCGGGCCTTGCTGGCCGGCCGCAGGGGCACGGACGAGCTGATCGTTTAATTGTTGGATATTGAAGGAGTTCAAATGCAAGCCGCCTTTCTATCTTTCCTTCGCAGGCCCGTGCTTGGCGTCGCATTGGCCGCCGCCATGATTGCGCCCACGCTGGCGCTGGCGCAATCGGTTGCCGTGACCTCCATCGTCGAGCACCCGGCCCTGGACTCCATTCGGGACGGCGTCAAGCAAGCCCTGGCCAAGGCCGGCTACACCGAGGCCAAGGGCCTGCATTGGCAGTTCCAGTCGGCCCAGGGCAATACGGCCATCGCGGCCCAGATCGCGCGCAAGTTCATCGGCGACAATCCCGACGTCATCGTGGCCATTGCCACGCCCTCGGCGCAGGCTGTGGTGGCGGCCACCAAGACCATCCCGGTCGTCTACGCGGCGGTGACCGATCCGGTGGCGGCGCAACTGGTGCCGTCGATGCAGGCTTCGGCCACGAATGTCACGGGCGTCTCCGATGCCTTGTCCCTGGAAAAGCAGGTCGACCTCATCAAGAAGGTGGTGCCCGGCGCCAAGCGCGTGGGCATTGTTTACAACCCCGGCGAGGCGAATTCCGTGGTGGTGGTCAAGCGTCTGCGCGAGCTGCTGCCCGAGCGCGGGATGTCCCTGGTCGAGGCCACCGCACCCAGGTCGGTCGACGTCGGGGCCGCGGCCCGCAGCCTGGTGGGCAAGGTGGACGTCATCTATACCAACACCGACAACAATGTCGTGTCGGCCTACGAGGCTCTGGTCAAGGTAGGCAACGATGCCCAGATTCCCCTCGTTGCGTCCGACACCGACAGCGTCAAGCGGGGCGCCATCGCGGCCCTGGGCGTGAACTACCACGACCTTGGCGTGCAGGCCGGCGACATGGTGGTGCGCATTCTGAAGGGCGCCAAGCCGGGCGAGATGCCGTCCGAGGTCGGCAGCAAGCTCGAGCTTTTCGTCAATCCGGCGGCGGCCAGGAAGCAAGGCGTCGAGCTGCCGGCGGAACTTGTGAAGTCGGCGGCGCAGGTAATAAAGTAAATTCCCGCCATGTCCATGTACTCGCTATGGGGAGCGCTTGAAATAGGCCTGGTGTTCGGCTTGGTGGCGCTGGGCGTTTTGATCTCGTTCCGCATGCTGCGCTTCCCCGATCTTACCGTCGATGGCAGCTTTCCATTGGGCGCGGCGGTCGCGGCTACCCTCATCAGCTCGGGCCATGACCCCTTTCTCGCCACGCTCGCGGCGGCGCTGGCCGGCGCGCTGGCCGGAGCCATTACCGGCTGGCTGAACGTCCGCCTGAAGATCATGGATCTCCTGGCCAGCATCCTGATGATGATCGCGCTGTATTCCATCAACCTGCGCGTGATGGGCCGTCCCAACGTGCCGCTTATTTCCGAGCCCACGGTCTTTACCGTGCTGCAGGCCGGTTCGCTTGCCGACTACATCATGCGGCCGATCATCCTGCTGGTCGTGGTGCTTGCGGTAAAGCTGGCGCTGGACTGGTATTTCGCCACGCAGATGGGGCTGGCCATTCGCGCGACGGGTTCCAACCCGAGAATGGCGCGCTCGCAGGGCGTGGCCACCGGGGCCATGGTGCTCGCGGGGCTGGCCATTTCCAACGCCTTGTGCGCATTGGCCGGCGCCCTGTTCGCTCAATCCCAGGGCGGAGCCGACATTTCCATGGGCATCGGTACTATCGTCATCGGCCTGGCGGCAGTCATCGTGGGCGAAAGCATTTTTCCTTCCCGCAAGCTCTGGGTCATGACTCTGGCCGCCATCGTGGGGGCGGTGCTATACCGGTTTTTCGTCGCATTGGCCCTCAATGCCGACTTCATCGGCCTGCGCGCCCAGGATCTCAACCTGGTCACGGCCGTGCTGGTTACGCTTGCGCTGGTCATCCCGCTGGTCAAGCAGCGCTTGAGCAAGGGGAAAAGGGCGCGCCAATGCTAAGGGTCTCGAATCTGCACATCACCTTCAACGCCGGCACGCCCATCGAGAACCACGCCCTGCGAGGTTTGTCCCTGAACATCGAATCGGGCCAGTTCGTCACGGTCATCGGGTCCAACGGCGCCGGAAAATCCACGCTGCTCAATGCCGTTTCGGGCGACCAGCCGGTCGATTCCGGAACGATAGAGCTTGACGATGCAGACGTAACCGGCCTGCCCGTCTGGAAGCGCGCGAAGCTGGTGGCAAGAGTCTTCCAGGATCCCATGGCGGGAACCTGCGAAGACCTGACCATCGAAGAGAATCTCTCGCTGGCCTATGATCGGGGCGGGCGGCGCGGTCTGTCGCGCGCGGTCAGGCAGGCCATGCGCAGCGAATTCGCGGAACGGCTCGCCGTGCTGGGCCTGGGGCTGGAAACCCGCCTGGCCGACCGCATCGGCCTGCTGTCCGGCGGCCAGCGCCAGGCGGTCAGCCTGCTGATGGCGACGCTGCAGCCTTCGCGCATATTGCTGCTGGACGAGCACACTGCGGCGCTGGATCCACGCACGGCGGCATTCGTTCTGGAGCTTACTCAGCGCATCGTAAGCGAGAAGCGGCTTACGACCTTGATGGTCACCCACAGCATGCGCCAGGCGCTCGACGTGGGCGACCGGACCGTGATGCTGCACGAGGGCAGGGTGGTGCTGGACGTCTCCGGCGACGAGCGCAAAGGCCTGGGCGTGGTCGATCTGCTGGCCATGTTCGAGCGCGTGCGGGGCGAGGCCGTTGCCGACGACGGCCTGCTGCTTGGCTGAAGCGCCAGGGCTCAGGTTAGCAGGCCCAGGTATTCCGTCGCGGTATTGCGCTTCACAAGAAGGCCGCCCTCGCTTGCAGGTGGCGTTGCTCGTGCCGGCAAGGCAGCCAGGCTTGCTGCGCGCGCATGAAATCCGCTGAAACGTTTTGTTCATAAATTTGCGTTAATTTTGTTTGCCTAGGCAGATTGTTTTTGCTTTATACTCAACGTTTACCAAAAATTACAGGCATCGCAAGTGCGCCCCGAACGGGGCGTGTTTGCGTCGGGGGTTGAAATGCATATTCTTAATTTGTCCGCGCGGCAAAAGGCTTTGGCAACAATAGTGCTGTCCGCGGCGATGCTTGCGGCGTGCGGCGACAAATCCCAGCACGGCATGGGCGACATGAAGGTGCCGGTAAGCGTGATCACCGTCGAACCCACCCGCGCGGACATCTACGCGCAGTTGCCGGGCCGTGTCGAAGCCATCAAGGACGCGCAGATCCGGGCCCGGGTCAACGGCATCGTCACCGGCATCGAATTCCAGCAGGGCAGCGAGGTCAAGGAAGGCCAACTGTTGTTCACGATAGATCCGGCCCCGTACCGCGCGGCGCGCGGGCAGGCTTATGCGCAGCTCAAGCGCGCGCAGGCCGACGCCCAAAGCGCGCGGCTGCTGGCCCAACGCTACGCCAAGCTCATCAGTGCGCATGCGGTCAGCCAGCAGGACTACGACAACGCCAAGTCCGCCGCGCTGCAGGCCGAGGCTTCGGTGGCAGCGGCAAAGGCCGCCCTGGATGCTGCCGACATCGATCTCGGCTATACCAAGGTGGTATCCCCCATTACAGGCCGCATCGGCAAATCGCTGATCACCGAAGGCGCGCTGGTAAGCGCCACGTCGGCTACTCAGTTGGCGACGGTGCAGCAGATCAGCCGCGTCTACGTCGATCTGACCCGCTCCACCACCGAACTGGCGAATCTGCGCAAGGCCCTGGCCAGCGGCGCCCTGGCGCAGTTGCCCGACGGCTCCGCCAAGGTGCAGGTGGTGCTGGAAGACGGCACGCTCTACAACCACGACGGCAAGCTGCTGTTCTCGGGCATTTCCGTCGACCCCACCACGGGCCAGGTCAATCTGCGCGCCGAATTCGACAACCCCGACCAGATCCTTCTGCCGGGCATGTATGTGCGTGTCAATCTGCCTCAGGGCGTGGACGAAAAGGCGCTCATGGTTCCCACTCAGGCGGTGCAGCGCACCGCCGACGGGCTCAGCAGCCTGATGGTGGTCAAGAACAGCCAGGTCACCAGCGTGCCGGTCGGCGTGGGCGCCGAGATCAACGGCAAGTACATCATTACCAAGGGCCTTAACCCCGGGGATGTCGTCGTCGTCGAGGGCTTCCAGAAGATCCGGCCGGGCGCCAAAGTTCAGGGCATACCCTGGAAGCAAAACGCCCAGGCCGGCGGGCCGGGCGCCGGTGCCCCGGCAGCCGGCGGAGCGGCCGGCAAGGAAGCCGGCCACGCTCCCGCGGCTGAAGCCGGCAAGGACGCAGCTTCCAAGCCGCAGCAGGCCAAGAAGTAAGTAGAGCCCAGCCTCTGTCGATGAACGAATGTTCGGGCGGGCTGCATGCCCGCAGTAACGTACCAAAGCACTAAAGTGAGCTCACATGCCACAATTTTTTATTGAAAGGCCCATTTTCGCCTGGGTGGTCGCGCTGGCGATCATGCTGGGCGGCATATTGGCCATTCCCAACATGCCGGTGTCCCAGTATCCTGAAGTGGCGCCTCCGGCCATTACCATCCAGGCGACGTACCCGGGCGCTTCCGCGGAAGACGTGTCCGAGTCGGTGGCCAGCATCATCGAAAACCAGTTGAATGGCGCCAAGGGGCTTCTGTACTATGAATCGGTCAGCGATTCCTACGGACAGGCCGAAATCACCGCCACGTTCGCGCCTGGCACCGATCCCGACCTGGCGCAGGTCGACGTTCAGAACCGCATCTCCAACGTAACGGCCAAGCTGCCGGAAGCCGTGACCAAGCAGGGCCTGCAGGTTCGGCAGAGCAACTCGAACTTCCTGCTGGTGGCCACCATGTCGTCGACCGACGGGTCGCTGGACCAGACCGCGCTGGCCGACTACATTACCCGCAACGTGCAAAATGCCGTTTCGAGGGTTCCCGGCGTGGGCAAGTTCCAGTTGTTCGCGGCGCCGCGCGCCATGCGCATCTGGGTCGATCCGGACAAGCTCGTCGGCTACGGCCTGAGCATGGCCGAGGTCAATGCCGCGGTTGCCAAGCAAAACACGCTCATCTCGGCGGGCATCATCGGTGCGCCGCCCAACCCCGACAGCCAGCGCGTTACCGCGCCTATCGTCGTCAACGGCCAGTTGTCCAGTGTCAAGGACTTCGAAAACATCGTCCTGCGCTCCAACGTCGACGGTTCCCGCGTGACGGTCGGCGACGTGGCGCGGGTGGAAATCGGCTCCGACTCCTACCAGTTCGGCGCGCGCCTGAACGGCAAGCCTACCGCGGCTTTCGCCATTTCGCTGGCCGCCAACGCCAATGCCTTGTCCACTGCTCAAGGGGTCAAGGAAAAAATGAAAGAGCTGTCGGCTTTCTTCCCGAGCAACATCACGTATTCCATCCCCTACGACACAACGCCCTATGTGCAGATCTCGATCGAGCAAGTGGTGCACACGCTGTTCGAAGCCATGGTGCTGGTGTTCATCGTGATGTTCGTGTTCCTGCAAAACGTGCGCTATACGCTGATTCCCGCATTGGTGGTGCCTATTGCCATCCTCGGGGCATTCGCCGTGATGCTGGCCATGGGCTTTTCCATCAATGTGCTGACCATGTTCGCCATGGTTCTGGCCATCGGCATTCTGGTCGATGACGCCATCGTGGTGGTCGAGAACGTCGAACGCATCATGGTCGAAGAGGGCCTGCCGCCGCGCGAGGCCACCAAGAAGGCCATGCCGCAGATCACCGGGGCCGTTGTCGGCATGACCCTGGTACTGGCCACGGTGTTCCTGCCGCTGGGCTTCATGAGTGGTTCGGTGGGCATCATCTACCGCCAGTTTTCCATGGCCATGGCAGTGTCCATCTTCTTCTCGGGCTTCTTGGCGCTTACCTTCACGCCCGCGCTGTGCGCCACCATACTCAAGCCCATACCCAAGGGCCACCACGAAACCAAAAAAGGGTTTTTCGGCTGGTTCAATAAATCGTTCGAACGCGTCACCGGCAAATACGAAGGCTGGGTCGGCCGCAGCCTGAAGCGCAGCGGGCGCATGATGTTCATATACCTGTTGCTGCTGATCGTGCTGGGCGTCATGTACTTCCGCCTGCCCACGGCCTTCCTGCCCGAGGAGGATCAGGGCTACATCATTTCCAACATCGAATTGCCGGCGGGCTCCACCGCCAACCGGACCATCGAGACCATCGAAAAGGTCGAGAAGTTCTACATGAAGCAGCCCCAGGTTGCCGATGTCCTGACGGTGCAGGGCTTCAGCTTCAACGGCAACGGCCTGAACGCCGCCATTGCCTTCGTGCCGCTCAAGGATTTTTCCGAGCGCAAGGGGGCCGCCAACTCCGCCCAGGCCCTGGCTGCCAAGGCCAACCAGCAGTTGTTGTTCGGCTTGCCCGACTCCATGGTCTTTTCGGTGGTGCCCCCGGCCATTTCCTCTTTGGGGAATGCGGCGGGCTTCGACATGCGTCTGGAAGACCGGGGCGGCCTGGGGCATAACGCCCTGATGGCGGGCACTCAGCAATTACTGCAAATGGCCGCGAAGAACCCGATTCTGGCCAATACCCGCATCACCGGCCTGAGCGCGGGCTCGCAGCTCGACCTGACCATCGACCGGGCCAAGGCCGCGGCCCTGGGCGTCGACTTCAGCGAGGTCTCCACCTTGATCTCCACGGCGCTCGGGTCGTCCTATGTCGCCCAGTTCCCCAATATGGGCTGGGTGCAGAACGTCTGGGTGCAGGCCGATGCAAAGCACCGCATGAACGTCGACGACATCATGAAGCTCAATGCCATCAACAGCAACGGCCAGCCCGTTCCCTTGTCCTCCTTCGTCAAGGCCGAGTGGCGGCAGGGGCCGGTGCAGGTCGTGCGCTACAACAGCTACGAGTCCGTCCGCATCGGCGGTTCCGCGGCGCCCGGCTATTCCACCGGCCAGGCCATGGAAGAAATGGAAAAACTGGTTGCTCAGCTTCCCGCCGGCTTCGGCCACGAATGGACCGGCCTTTCCTACCAGGAAAAGCAGGCGGGCAGCCAGTCGGTCATTCTGCTGGGGCTGGCCATGCTGGTCGTCTTCATGTTGCTGGCCGCTCTGTATGAAAGCTGGGCGATCCCTCTCTCGGTCATGCTGATGGTGCCTTTGGGCATGCTGGGCGCGGTGGCGCTGGTATCGGCCCTGGGCATGTCCAACGATGTGTACTTCCAGGTGGGCATGATCACCGTCATGGGGCTGGCGGCCAAGAACGCGATTCTTATCGTGGAATTCGCCAAGGACACCTACGCCCAGGGCGCGAATATCTTCGACGCCACGATCGAAGCGGCCCGCTTGCGATTCCGTCCTATTCTCATGACCTCGTTCGCGTTCATCCTGGGCGTAGTGCCTCTGGCCATCGCCACCGGCGCCAGCCACGCCAGCCAGAACGCGGTGGGGCTGGGCGTGCTGGGCGGCATGCTGGCGGCCACTCCGCTTGCCATGGTGTTCGTGCCCACTTTCTTCGTCGTCGTGCTGTCCTTGTTCAAGACCAAGCCCAAGCTCATAGGCGCCCATGCGCACATGGCGCCGCTGACCAAGGTTCATCACGCGCAGCCCAATCAATCGGAGCCCCATACGCCTGAAGATGGGGGACAAGCATGAGTCAACGATATTTTCGATCAACGGCGTTGTCGCTGGCTGTAATGCTGGCACTGGCGGGCTGCTCGCTGGCGCCGCGCTATGAGCGCCCGGCGGCTCCGGTGCCTGCCCAGTATCCCGACCTGCCCTCGCAGGACGCCGCGAAAGCGGCCGGCGGCGTGGCGACGGCCGACCTGGGCTGGCGCGAGTTTTTCCGCGATCCGCGCCTGCTGGCGCTGATCGATCTGTCGCTCAAGAACAATCGCGACATGCGCATCGCCGTCGAGCGCGTGCAGGAAGCGCGCGCCCAGTTCGGCATCCAGCAAAGCGACCGTCTGCCCACGATAGGCCTTGGCGCCAACGGGCAAGTGCAGCACAACCCCGAGAACATGCGCTCTTCGT